>NZ_JBPGXU010000034.1:0-36500 GCF_056755675.1 Luteibacter sp. KNZ12-1A
GGGGGCCGCCGACTTTGGGGGCTACCCGGGGGCTGGGGCCTTTGCCGCGCCACCCACCCTGCGCCTACATGGTGGGCTCCCACATGGGACCGAGGCGAGCACCTATCGCCGACAAGGTGGGCTCCCACAAGGGGCGGCTCCCACAACTTATGAAGCGCGGGCTTGGACCCGTTCCGCCACCGCGTCGTAGAACGATTCCGGCAGCACGGCATGCACCGGCACGCGCCACCAGTTGTCGCGCGCGAAGCCGCGGCATTTCACGGCGTCCTTGTCGGTCATCAGCACGGGGCAGCCGTCGGCGAAGATGAAATCGTCACGGGTGAAGGCGTGATGGTCGGCGAAGGGGTGGCCATGCACGGCGATGCCTTGTGCGGCGAGGCTGGCGAAGAAGCGCGTGGGATTGCCGATGCCGGCGACGGCGTGTGCCGGCCGGCCCGCGAAATCCGCGAGCGGTGCGGTCAGGGACGGCTCGCGCATGTTCACGGCGACACCTCCCTCCAGGCGCATCGCGATTTCGCCGGCCGTGGGCACGCCGCCGTTGACGACGACGAAATCCACCTCGCCAAGCCGGCTGGCAGGTTCGCGCAGCGGGCCCGCCGGAAGCAGGTGCCCGTTGCCGAGGCGGCGCTCGCCGTCGATGACGCATATCTCGACGTCGCGGCCCAGGCGGTAATGCTGCAAGCCATCGTCGGCGAGGATCAGGTCGCAGCCGGCGTCGACGAGCAGGCGCGCCGCTTCCGGCCGCTCACGCCCGATCGCCACCGGCACGCCGCTCTGGCGGATGAGGCAGGGTTCGTCGCCCACCCTTGCCGGATCGTCTTCGCCGGTAAGCAGATATGGCCCGCGCTCGCTGCCACCATAGCCGCGGCTGACGATGCCGGGCAGGAAGCCGCGCTGCTCCATCGCCTTCGCCAGCGCGACGATCAGGGGCGTCTTGCCCGTCCCGCCGACGGTGATGTTCCCGACGACGACCACGGGCACCGACAGGCGGACGACTTCGGAAGGATCGTTGCGAAAGCGCTCGACGCGACGGCGCGTCACGCTGCGATAAAGCGCCTCGAAGGGAAGCGTCCACCATGGCGGCGATCCCCCGCCATACCAACGCCGTTGCAACGACGTACCGAGGGCCACCCGGTCAGCCCGCCGTGACCTGCTCGTGGAACTGCATGCGATGCAACGCCGCGTACTGGCCGCCCTTGTCGATGAGTTCGCGATGCGTGCCCAGTTCGATGATCCGGCCCTGTTCCATCACGGCGATTTGGTCGGCGTGTTCGATGGTGGACAGGCGATGAGCGATCACCAGGGTGGTGCGGTCGCGCATCAAGCGGGTCAGGGCGTCCTGGATCAGCCGTTCGGATTCGGTATCGAGGGCGCTGGTGGCTTCGTCGAGCACGAGGATCGGCGCGTTCTTCAGGATGGCGCGCGCGATGGCGAGGCGCTGGCGCTGGCCGCCCGAAAGCGAATTGCCCCCCTGCCCGATCCGCGTGTTCAATCCTTCCGGCAGGCGCTCGATGAATTCCATCGCGTTGGCGGCCTGTGCGGCGGCGGCGATCTCCGCCTCGGTCGCGCCCGCCATTTCGCCATAGGCGATATTCGCGGCGACGGTATCGTCGAACAGCACCACGTGCTGGCCCACCCAGGCGATCTGCTTGCGCAGCGACGGGAGCTTGTACTGACGGTAGTCGCGGCCGTCGATCAGGATGCGTCCATCGGAGGGTTCATAGAAGCGCGGCAGCAGGCTGACCAGACTCGATTTGCCACTGCCCGAGCGCCCCACCAACGCCGTGACCGTGCCCGGCGCGCAGGTGAGGTCGACGCCGCGCAAGGCCACGTGGTTGTTGCGTTCGTAGACGAGCTTGACGTCCTCGAAGCGGATGTCGCCCTTCGTGCGGACCAGTTCTTCCGTGCCGGTGTCCACTTCGGCGGGCTCGTCGATGATCTCGAAGAGGTCCTCGGCGGCGGTGACGCCCTTCTGCAGGCTGGCCTGGATGCCCGCGAGGCGCTTGAGCGACGGCAACATGGCGCCCATGGCGGTGAGCACGGCCGTGAACACGCCGGGCGTGATGCTGTTGAGGACGTGCGGACGCGTACCGAGGAAGACCAGGGTCGCGAGCGCCACGGCGCCGGTGGTCTGGATCGTCGCGCTGGACATCGCGCTCGTGGACGACACCTTGAGGTTCAACCGGCGCTGCCGCTCGGCGACGTCACCGAAACGCGCCGTCTCGCGGACCTGTCCGCCATAGATGCGCACTTCGCGATTGGCGGCGACGGCTTCCTCCACCGCGCTGGTCACGGTGCCCATGTTGCCCTGGATGCGCTTGCTGATCTTTCGGTAGCGCCGGCTGATCACGGTGACGATCGCGACCACGCAGGGCACCAGCACCAGCAAGGCCATGGCCAGGTAGGGGCTGTGGTAGAGCATCACGCAGAGCATGCCGACGACCGTCAGGCCTTCGGTCACGGCGACCTTGAGCGAATCCGCCGACGCCGAGGCCACTTGCTCGCTGGTATACGTGATGCGCGAAATCTGCTGGCCCGAGGGCTCGCGCGCGAAGAAGGCGGCAGGCAGGCGCAGGTAGGCGGCGAACACGTCGACGCGGATCGCCTGCACCACGTTGCGGCCGACATAGGCGATGCCGTAGTCGGTGGCATACGACGCCACGCCACGGACGAGGAAGATGCACACGATCCAGATCGGCATCCAGAAGATCGTGTAAGGGTCCTTCTCGACGAACAGGTTGTCGATCAACGGCTTGAGCATGCCGGTGAACACCGAGAGGCAGACCGGATCGACGATCATGCCGACGATCGCGATATATCCCGCGGTGCGGAACCGCCGGGTATAGCCGAGCAGGCGCTTGTACGTGCGCCAGGTGCGGACGTCCCAGACAGAAACCTTCTGCGTACTCACTTGCCCGCCGCCGCCTCGGCCGGGGTGGTGGCGATGGAGAGCCGGGTGAAACCGAGCTGGCCCAACGCGTCCATCGCGCGCACCACGTTCTGGTGCGCCGTCATGGCGTCGGCGCGGATCACTACCAGGCGTCCGCGATCGGGGCCGGCCACGCGCTCGATGGTGGACTTCAGCGGATCGATGCCTTCGCCCATCACCTCGTCGCTACCGACCGAGTAATGGCCGTCGCGGTCGACCACGAGGGTGAGCGCGTTGTCGGTGGTCTCGCGCGCTTCGCTGTCCGCCTTGGGCAGGTTGACCTTGAGGCGCGAGTGCTCGATGAAGGTCGTGCTGAGCACGAAGAACATCAGCAAGGTGAGCAGGACGTCGATCAGCGAGATCACGTTGATCTCGAAGTCGTCCTCACGACGGGAACCGATGCGCATGGATCAGCCGGCCTGCGTGACGGCGGCTTCCGGCGCGGCGGTCCGGCGGCGCGGCGCGGCCGGACGAGGGGCCGAGAGATCGTCCAGCAGTGCCGTGGCTTCCTTTTCCATCTGCACGACATAGCCGCTCACCTTCGAGCGGAAATAACGGTGCAGCACATACGCGGGAATGGACACCACCAGGCCGAAGGCCGTGCAGATCAGGGCTTCGCCGATGCCGCCGGCCATCTTGGTCGGATCGCCGATGCCGCCCGCCATCACGTTGAGGAACATGCGAATCAGGCCGATCACGGTACCCAGCAAGCCCAGCAGCGGGCCGATCAGGGCGATGGTGCCGAGGGTGTTCAGGTAACGCTCCATGCGGTGGACCACATGGCGGCCGGTGTCCTCGATGCGTTCCTTGATCAACTCACGCGGACGGTCGCGCACGGCCAGGGCACCGGCGAACAACTCGCCCAGCGGCGAACCCTTCTCCAGGGCGGCGAGGTGGGCAGCGTCGAGCCTGGACGAACGGGCCCATTCGCGGACCTCGGCACCCAGCCCCGGCGGCAGCACGGCCGCGCGGCGGAGGGCCCAGAAGCGTTCCAGTACGATCGCCAGCGCCGCCAGCGAACAGATGAGGATCGGCAGCAATGCCCAGCCGCCAGCCAGAAGGATCTCGAGCACGTGAACCCCGGGAGTACCAAAAAGTCAGGCGGGCATCATAGCAGGGCCCGCGATCCGGACTGAGGCGGCCTTGGCAGTCCGGATCGCGAGCCCCTTCGCTATCGCGTCCTCACGGTGCCAGCAGCTCCAATTCGGCCACGCTGCCAGGACCCGCCCCGTCGAAGGCCAGCCGGTACCGGCTGTACGCCGCCGGCTGGGCCACCACGAAGGCCCGGGTCTGCCGATGCCACGGGAAACGTTCGTCGCGGCGCTCGTCCAGGGTCGTCCAGTGCTTGCCATCGGCCGAACCCTGCAAGGTCCATCGCGACGGCGCCTCGGCGGCGGCCGGCGAGGTCACCGTGTAGACCGTGACGCCCGCCGGCTTGTCCAGGCGGTAGGCGACGACCGCCTTGCCAGCCGGCAAGGCGAACTCCGTGGACGAGTCGTTATCCGCCAGCGCGGCCAGCTTCGCGTCCTTCTTGCCGTCGAGGGTGACGGCATCGGCGCGCGTCACGTCGTGCAAAGGCGCCGGCTTCGAACCTTCCGCCGTGAGCGAAGCAGGCAAGGCGTCGGCACCGGTGCCCCATGTCGAAGGCTTGGGACCCATCTCGAACTCGAGCGTCGCGCCCTTCGCGAGCAACGCATGAGGCAGGCTGAGCTTGTTCCAGGGCTGCCCATCGACCTTGAGCGACTGCACGTAGCGGTTGGTATCGCTCACGCCGGGCGCGCGGATGTCGATCTTCGCGCCGCCTTCCAGGGTGATGACCATGCGCGGGAAATGCGGCGCGCCGATCACGTACTCGGGCGTGCCCATGCGCAGGGGGTAGAAGCCCGCCGCGCCGAACAGCCACCACGCCGACATCTCGCCATTGTCCTCGTCACCCGGATAGCCCTGGCCGATCTCGCTGCCCACGTAGAGGCGCGACACCGCATCGCGCAACTTGTCCTGCGTCTTCCACGGCTGGCCGGCCTCGTCGTACATCCAGATGATGTGGTGCGACGGCTGGTTGGAATGGCCGTACTGGCCCATGCGCACGTCGCGCGCCTCGAGCATCTCGTGGATCACGTCACCGTAGTCGCCGACATCGAACGTGCCCGGCGTGGAGAAGAACTCGTCGAGCTTGGCACCGAGCGCCTCGCGGCCGCCGTAGAGCGCGGCGAGGCCGGCGCCGTCCTGCGGCGCATGGAAGGCCATGTTCCAGGCATCGGTCTCGGTGTAGTCGCCGCCCCAACGGATCGGGCTGAAATCCTTCGCATCCCAACGCCACTTGCCGGCGGGATCGCGGGCGACGAAGAAGCCGACGGCGGGATCGAACAGGTTCGCATAGCCAAGGGCGCGCGAGCGGTACCACACTGCGTCGTCCGCATAGGAGCGGTAGTCGTCGCCGGACGGCGGCGCCTTCGCCAACGCCGCGGCCAGGTTGCCGATGGCGAAATCGTTGATGTATCCGTCCATCGACCAGGACAGGCCTTCGGCGACCTTGTCGTCGGTATAGCCATTGAACAGGGAGCGCTCGATGCCTTTGCGGCCGGCGCCCTTCACATCGCTGACGCTGGAGGCGTTGCGGATCGCCGACTGGTAGAACGAGGCCACGTCGAAGTTGCGCACGCCCTTCAGCCATGCATCCGCGAAGGCGACGTCGGAACTGGTGCCGACCATCAGGTCCGCATAGCCCGGCGACGACCAGCGCGCGATCCAGCCGCCGTCGCGGTACTGCTGCACGAAGCCATCGATCATCCGGCCCGCTTCCGTCGGCGTGAACAGCACGTACGCGGGCCAGGCCGTTCGGTAGGTATCCCAGAAACCGTTGTTCACGTACGGCTGGCCATCGACGATACGCGCGCCGGTATGCGTCGGCGTGTTTTCGCCGACGGGCGCGGAAAACGGGCTCGCGTAACGCCACACGGGCTTTTCCTTGCTGCCCGTGTTCTCGTATGCCTGGTTGGGGTAGAGGAACAGCCGGTACAGGTTGGAATAGAGGATGGTGCGCTCGTCCCGCGTGGCACCCTCCACGGCGATCATGCCGAGGCGCTCGTCCCAGGCTTTGCGGGCGCGTTCGCGGACGCTGTCGAAATCGTCGCCGGCGGCGATTTCCTGGGCGAGATTGGCCTTGGCCTGGTCGATTCCGATGAGCGAGGTGGCGATGCGCATCGTCACCGTCCTGCCACCCTTACTGGCCGTGTCGAAGCCGAACCAGGCCGAGGCGGCGTCGCGCTTCTCGCCGGCCAGGCGACCGCTCTCCGTCACCGGCTTGTCGAACTCGGCGTAGAAGAACAGGCGGGTGGCCCCCGTGGAAAGGCGGCTCTTCACGTCGGACCAACCCTGGATCGTCCGGTGTTCCGGATCGAGCGTCACCGCCGCTTGTTCGTTGAGATTGTCGAATACCAGTTGCGAGCGTTTCCCCGTGAAGGTGAAACGGAACATGGCGGCATGATCGGTCGGCGTGATCTCCGTGACCACGCCGTTGTCGAAGCGAACGCGGTAGTAATCCGGATGCGCCACCTCCGCATCGTGGCCGAAGGAAAGCGCACGCGTCTCGCGCTTCAGCGGCGGTGCGCCGGAAGCCACCTGGGCGGGCATCACCTGGAAGGTCTGCCGCTCGCCCATCCACGGGCTGGGCTCGTGCGACAGGCTGAAGGCCTCGATGCGCGGACGATTGTCGTCGCCGTTGCGCTCCTGATACTGGTAGATCCAGTTCGAGCCGGCGTTCGTGGTCGGCGTCCAGAAATTGAAACCGTGCGGCATCGCCACCGCGGGGAAGTTGTTGCCGCGCGAGAAATTGGCGTTGGCGTTGGAGCCACGGCGCGTATCGACGTAATCGGTGGGATGGGAGCTGGCGACATCCTTGACCACGCCGATGCGGACATCGTCCACATAGCCTTCGAAGGCCTTGCCTGCCGGCGCATCGGCGGTCAAGGCGATCGAACGCACGCGGCGCCCCTTGGCCACCGCGCCGAGATCGACGCTCACGTAGTTCCACTGGTCCGGATAGAGCACACGCCCTTCGCCCTGCCCCTTCGCGGTGACAGGCACGCGATGCTGGTCGCGCGCGCCGGTCGTCGATAGCCGCGAACCGTCGTCGAAGACGAGATCCACGCTCACGTAGTTGGCCGGGTTCGCCAGGTCGTCCTTGTTGGAACGCGGGAACACCAACCAGGAAAGCGTCGTGCCGTCGGCGACGCGAAGATCGACGTCGAACAGCTTCGCGGTAACCGGCGATCCGGTGGAGGTACCGGCGTACCGCAGCGAATGGGTGCCGGTGAAACCGACGTTCGCCTTGGCGGTGAGCACCGCCTCGGCGGGCGGCCCTCCCACGATCCGGATATCGAGGCTGCCTTGCCGGCTGGAGGCAAGCGCGGGATTTCCTTCCTCGAACGAACTGTCGAAGCCCTGGGTAGCCGCAAGGGCTCCCACCGGTACCACCACAGACGCCGTCGCCAGGGCGAGCACCGCCCTCCCCCAACCGTGCTTCGATACCGTCACGCGTCGATCCCCTCGTTTGCGGAAGCGGCATTTAAATCGTTCTAAATTCAAAATGTCAAACGGCGGTGCAACACGACTCGGCGAGTCAACCCACCAGGTCCAACCCGCCGGAACTCTTTTAAAGCCGGGACCCGGCATGCCGCGCCGTCATTTCGATGCATGGTCATTTTGCATTGTCATGCAACCCTCTGGTCAGCCAGGTCCGATTCCCGCCCCTGACCGCGTCTACGAGTCCCATGACGCCGGGCCACCACAACCAGAGACGGAACGACCGGCCGAGGGTGGACGACACTATCGCGTCCCTCCAGTCCTGAGCACACGGATTCGCCGAGCGAGCGACATGCAGCGTCGTCACGAGCAGGTAAAGAGCCGCCTGTATCGCGAGCAGGACGATCGTTTCGAGAGGTATCCAACAGAGCGCAAGAAGATTGAATGGTGCGAATCCGAGCGTCGCATGCTTGATCACATGCCATCCAAGGAAGGGAAACATAAGGACAGCTGTCACCGGTGACGCCCGCCAAAGCTCCCCGTATGCTTCGATGTGCCCACGCGACCAACGTCGCCTTTGGCGGTTCAACTCTTCCACCGACTCGGGACAACGGGTGAGGGCTACGGCTTCCACCACATACCTGGATCCGTAACCGAACGCCAATGCTTTCCATGTCCACGCCATGTCTTCCACGGACCATCGCCCCCATCCGCCGATGTGTTCGATGACCGTCCGTCTATGCGCGGAGAAAGCGCCAGCCATCGTAGGCACGCGACGGACGTGATTCTGCACCAGCTTCGTCGCGCTGAGCGGCCCCGTATATTCCCGATATTGCATCCTCGTTATGGCGGAGGCGTGTGGGTTGCAGGGGACGAGATAGCCACATGCGACAGCACACTCGGGATCGGACCACAAACGCTCCACGAGTCTTTGCATTGCCCCATCGGATGGAATCGTGTCGCTATCGACGATCACCACCACATCCGTATCGTCGGGAAGACATACGAGTGCCTCGTCCAGCGCCTTGCCTTTGCGCCCTGTATTTCGATCGAGAACGATGGATTTCACCGCGTGTGCTCGCGCGCCACCTACCCACGAAGCGAGGCGGGATTGAATCTGGTTGGTCGAGCCGTCGTCGACGATCAGGATATCCATCCTCCCTGAATATCGTTGTGTGTCTATGGCCTCCAACGTTCCAAGGAGCCGGCCTATGTCCTCGTTGTAATGGGGAACCATCACGGTGACGTTAGGCATGCGGTCGGGCGCGGCGATGCCACGCGGCTTGGCTGGCCTGATCAACAGGCCCACCACGAGGACGACCAGCCAGGCGATGCTCACGAGCATCGGCAACAAGAGAGCCGTCACGGCGCTCATTGCCGATCCAGTCGCGCTCCTGCGCGGGAACCAGGCACACCTTCCGTGGTAGACATGACCTCCTCCTTCCATGGGTCCGCCTCCGCAGGCTAGCACCCGAACCTGGCGTCGTTGGACATGTGACCGCGCATTCCTCACGCCTTCGCGGCTCCGTTTCGGCAGCGATCGCGGAAGTCGTTGGTTTTGGAAGGCCCAATGGACCCCACGAGGAAACCCCTCGCTCACTCATTCATGCCAATAGCGATCAACGGGCCGTCGCCACTCCCTTTCCACGCGTGGAGGCGCATTCGCGGGAAAATCGATGCGTACCGCACCGCTGCGGTTCGTCACATAGACCTCGATGCCCATGCCGGCATGACGGTCGACGATCGATGGATGGGGATGCCCGAAACGGTTGCGCCAGCCCGCCGAGGCGATGGCGAGCGTGGGTCGCACCGCGCGCAACCAGGCGGTGTCGGATGAATGACGGCTTCCGTGATGAGCGATGGTGGTCACCGTCGGCAAGGGCGATGCCAGCGATGCCGCCGTCATGAGGCGTTCGGCCTTGTTACCCAGGTCGCCGGTGAGAAGGAGGCGGCCCGCCACGCCTTCCACCGCGAGTACGCATGAGCGATCGTTGCCGCTCGTCTTCCCGGCCTTCCGCGCCGGCACCTCGATGAAGCGAAACGTCACGCCGTCCCACGACCATGCCGTACCGGGCAGGCATCGCATCGCTTCGAAGCGAAGCCGCCCAGGCTCCCCGGACAAGCGCACCGCCCGCGGATAACGTCCCACGACGGATGCGGCACCGCCCGCATGGTCGCTATCGCCATGGCTTATCACGAGGGAGTCCACGGGCCCGATGCCGAGCGCCGTGACGGAAGGCAGGACGATGCCCGCCCCGGCGTCCTGGCCGCTGGCATACGCCGGCCCCGCGTCGTAGACCAGCGTATGTGAACGCGTTCTTACCAACACCGAAAGCCCCTGCCCCACGTCCAGCACCCAAGCGCGGAACGCGCCATGTGCCGGCAGGTCACGTGGCGGCAGGGCAAGGGGCAAGAACAGCAACGCGCCGTAACCTCGTAACGGCACGCCGCGGGGCGCGAACAGCCATGCCGCGCCACAGGTCGCCAGGATCATCGGCAGCGCTCCGCTTTCGGCGACGCTTACGCGTGCACCCGGCCAATCGGCCATCGTGGCGAGCAGACGCCATAGCCATGAAAGCAGCGATGCGGCAGGCACAAGGAGCACCGCGGAAAGCGCAGGCCACGCGAGCACGACGCAGCCGCAAAGAACCAGCGGCACGACGAGGAAACTGACCAGGGGCGCGGCGATGAGATTCGCCGCGAAGCCCACCAACGACGCGCTTCCGAACCACCATAGCGACATCGGCAGCAAGGCGATGCTCATGGCCGCCTGCGCCTGCAACAAGGCGCCGAGCCAACCACGCCATCCCGTCGCACGAGGCGTCACGCTCAGCATGAGAAACCCCACCCCGCCGAAAGACAGCCAGAACCCCGGGGCGAGCACGGCGAGGGGGTCGACGATCAGGACGGCGAGCAACGCGAGGGCGAGGAGCGAGGCTCCACCCGCGCGCCGTCGCCCGAGTCCAGCCAGTACGACGACGGCGATCATCAGCAGGGTCCGGACTGTCGGCAGTCCAAGTCCGGCAAGGACGCCATACGCCCCCGCGACGAAGAGGCCTGCGAACGCTTGCGCCAACTGTCGCGGCAGGGTCAGCGCGAGCCACGGCAAACAGGCGTACAGCAGGCGCGCCAACAACACGCCACCACCCGCCGCGACACCGACGTGGAATCCGGAAATCGCGATGAGGTGCGATACGCCCGTCGCCCGCGCGATGTCCCAATCCGCGGCGTCGAGGCCACGGGTATCGCCGATGGCCAGCGCCTTGAGAATGCGGGCGTCGTGGACACCGACCCGTGCATCGAGCGCCTCGCCGATGTGGTCTCGCCAGCCGTCGATACAGGCCGGGGAGGAAAGCCTCGTGTTCCCTGGCCCTGCGCGGACATAGCCGGTGGCGACGATACGCCGTTGCAACGCGCCGCGCTCCGTGTCGCCGCCACCCGGGTTGAGCGTGCCTCGCGGCCGGCGCAGGCGCACCGTAAGGCGCCATCGCTCGCAGGGCTTCGGCGGCGCCACCGCGCGGTACCAGGTGAGGCGCACGCGTCCTCGCGGTGCGTCGGCTTCGCCGCCTTTATCAGGCGCGAAGACGAACGATGTGTCGGCACCGATACGGCGCGGCAAGTCCACCACATGGCCGGTGACGGTGACATCCTCGCCATCGCGCGAGGTCGCCCAGCGCGCATCCATGGCCAGGGCGCCATGAATGGCGGCCCAGGCGGCGAACATCAGCAGGACGGCGGGGAGACGAATCCATGCGTTGCCCGCGCGCAAGGCGACGCCGAATGCGAGCACGCCTATGACGGCCGATGGTTTCCATGCCGGCAGCCACGGCAGTCCTTGCACGGAGGCGCAGCCAACGGCGGCGATCACGGCCAGCGTGACGATGGAAACGGGGGAGCGAAGCACGGCCGTGTCGCCTGCGCGGAGTCGGCCTTCAGGCTAGGGGGTCATGGGGTTCGTGCGGGCCAGCCTGGCATGTAGGGGTGGGACGTGGCGTGGGGCGAGGTTTATCGCCGACAGGGTCGGCTCCCACCGAGCCGCGTCGGATCCCACCGAGCCGCGAGCGCAGCTTTGCGTTAGTCGGTGTCGCTGCGGAAGCGGCTGCGGTCGCGGCCGGTGCCTGCCTGCCGGACGGGGGCGCTTCGCTGACCCGACGACGGAGCGGGACGATGATCGCCATCGCCGCGGTTTCCACCGCCTTGCCAGCCGCCGGGACGGTTGCCACCCTGCCAGCCACCACCACGCGGTCCACGGTCCCCGTCGTTGTCACGGGGGCGATCGCTTCCACGCCAGCCACCGGGTGGACGGTTGTTGCCTTGCCAGCCACCCGGCGGGCGGTGATCACCACCCGGATGCCCGTTCCAGTCGCCGCGCGGTGGCGGGCGGCCATGCCAGTCGCGGTCGCGCCGGTAATACCGGCGATCGTAGTCGCGGTCGTACCAGACGGTGCCGACGGTGACGCCGGAGTAGCAGCAACCGGGGCCGTAGCCGTAGTAACCGTAGCCAGGGTCATAGACGCCCGGGGAAACCACCGTCGTCGTCTCTTCGCCGTAGTACGCATCGGCGCCCGAACCGTTACGGACGTAGCCGTAATCCGGATCGTAGTAGCAACCCGCGAGTGGCAGGCAGGCCGCTAGCACGAGGATCAGCGAATGCGCTCGACGCATGGAGGTTCTCCGAAGGACGACACGACACTGCGCTCGGGCGATTGAACAGCCGCTAAAAAGAAAAGGCCGCACGAGGCGGCCCTTTCCTTTCATTCAGCTTTCACGCTCAGCCTTTGTTCTTCTGCTGATCGCCACGCTCGTGGGAGGCGTTGGCATGGCTCGCCTCGGGCGACGGAACCTTCGGCGCGGGATTGGGTTCATCACCCGGCTGGATGTTCGGCGCGCCCGCCGCGTGCTGATCGCCCGTCGGCCAGCTTGGCGGCTGGCGGTCACGTTCACGCTTCGCGTCGAGCAAGGCCTGGATGTGAGCCACCGCCTCTTCCTGGCTGATGTGCTGGACCGGTGCGTCGGTCGCTTCGGGTACCTGTGCCGCAGGGGCGGGTTTCGGACGTGGCCTGGCTGCCGGCTTCGGCGTCGCCTTTACCGGCGCGGGTGCGGGTGCCTTGCGCGCCGGCGTCTTGCGGCTGGCCGTCCTGGGCGCGGCGGACTTGCTGACCGCCGTCTTCCGGGTCGCGGTCTTCGCCGCGCCGCTACGTGCCGGCGACTTCCGGACCGACGTCTTCGTGCCGGTTTTCTTGGCCGCCTTGCTCGTCGCGGACTTGCGCGCCGGCGCCTTCGCCGCAGCCTTCTTCACGGCGGTCTTGCGCGCGGGCGACTTCCGGGTGGCGGCCTTCCGCGTCGAGGTTTTCTTCGCGGCCTTTCTGGCGGCGACCTTGCGCGCCGGTGCCTTCTTCGCCGCCGACTTGCGTGCCGATGTCTTCTTCGCCGGTGCCTTCTTCGCGGAAGCCTTCTTCGCGGAAGCTTTCTTTACGGAGGCCTTCTTTACGGAGGCCTTCTTCGCTACCGGGCGTGCGGTTTTGCGGGCGGTCTTCTTCACGGCGGCGCGGACGCCTGTCTTCTTCGCGGCGGTCTTACGGGTAGCCGCCTTTTTCGTAGCCGTCTTCTTGGCCGCGGACTTCTTCGCGGCGGACTTTCGGGTCGTAGCCATGCGTTCATTCCTCCTGCGGTAGTAGCCGACGCGAACCGCCCCACCGGGGAAACCCGCGTGCATGCCGGACGACGTCGTTGCGATCAGGTTTTCGTTCCGGTCGGTCGCATGATGTAACAGCCGTCGTCCGAAGTCACATGAATCTGTCGGGAAAATTCAGGTTCGCGCATCACAACCTCGGTTGCGTCAGCGACGCGACGAAGCTGAGCAACGCCGCCGGCTTCAACGCCACGGTGAAGATCACGCCGTACAGCGCGCCCCACAGGTGCGCGCTATGGTTCACGTTGTCGCCGCCGCGCTTGTCCATGTAGATCGAATACGCGACGAACAACACGCCGTAGAGGATCGCCGGCATCGGTACGACGATGAGATAGATCCTCGACCAGGGAGCCAGCAGGATGAAGGCGAAGAGGATGGCCGAGACGGCGCCCGAGGCGCCCAGGCTGCGATACGCCGCGTTCTGCCGGTTCGCCATGTACGAGGGCAGGATCGAGAAGACCAGGGCGCCGATATAGAAGGTGAGGAAACCCAGCGGGCCCATCGCGGCGGTGAAGAACTGTTCCATGATGCGTCCCGCGAAATACAGCGAGATCATGTTGAAGAACAGGTGGCCGCCGTCCGCGTGCACCAGGCCATAGGTGACGAGCCGGTAGTACTCGCGGCTGCGGCTGAGGGCCGGCGGCCAGAGGATGAGGTCGTCCAGCAGGCGCTGGTTGCGGAAAGCGACGATCGAGACCACACAGGTCGCGAGGATGATGAGCAGCGTGATCATGCCTTGAAACAGCGTCCTTACGCATCGAGCCAGCGCGCATCTTGGCGGTATCCCGCGCGGATGTCGAATGCCGGCGCGCCTCCCGTTCGGGCTTTGGACGGCTATCATGACGGCTCCCCCGTTTCCCCGGCCCCACCGAATGCCTTACATCCGTTACAAGCAGCTCGATGTCTTCGCCGCCCGTCACGGCGGTGGCAACCCGCTCGGCGTCGTGATCGACGCGGAAGGCTGGTCGGACGGCCGCATGCAACGCTTCGCCCACTGGACGAACCTGGTCGAGACCACCTTCCTGATGCCGGCGCGCGCGGAAGGTGCCGGCTACCGAGCCCGGATCTTCACCCCGACCAAGGAAATCCCCTTCGCCGGCCACCCCACCATCGGCAGCGCGCACGCCGCGCTCGATGCGGGACTGGTCGCGCCCGATGCCGCCGGCATCATCTGGCAGGAGTGCGGTGCCGGCGTCCTGCCCATCCGCGTGGAGGGCCATGGCCAGCAACGCGAACTCTTCGTGCAGTCGCCGAAGGCGCGCATCGTCGGCGACGCCGCGTGCGGCGGCGAGACCTTGTCGGCCGTGCTCTACGGCGTGAAGCCCGGCGCCCTTCCCCCGGCCTGTGTCGAAGGCGGCCGCCGCTGGTGGGTGGCCGAATTCGCAGACGAAGCCGAACTGCGTGGCTGGCGCCCCGACCATGCCGCCATCCGCGCACTGGCCCTGGCCACCGATACGCTGGGCCTCTGCGTCTTCGCCCGCTCGGCCGATGGCCTGGCCGTGCGCGCCTTTCCCGCGGGCGTGGGCATCGTCGAGGATCCGGCCTCCGGCGCGGCGAACGGCCTGATCGCCGCCTACGTGGCCGCGCGCGACACGACCGGTTCGCTCGCCAAGGGCTATGTCGTGAGCCAGGGCCGCGAGGTGGGGCACGACGCGCGCATCATCATCCGCATCGACGGCGACGCCGTGTGGGTCGGCGGGCGCACCAACACCATCATCGACGGCCACGTGGACTGGCAGGACCTCTGACCATGCGTATCTGGGTCGACGCCGACGCTTGCCCGAACGTCATCAAGGACATTCTGTTCCGTGCCGCCGAACGCGAGCAGGTCGAGGTGACGCTGGTGGCGAACCAGTGGATCCGGACGCCTGCCTCGCGTTTCGTCCGCTCGATCCAGGTGCCGGGCGGATTCGACGTCGCCGACGACGAGATCGTGCGCCGTGTCGAGCCGGGCGACCTCGTGGTCACCCAGGACATCCCGCTGGCGTCCTTCGCCATCGAGAAAGGCGCGCTGGCGTTGCATCCGCGCGGCGAGATGTTCACCCGGGACACCATCGCCGCGCGGCTGTCGATGCGCAATTTCATGGAGGAACTGCGCGGCGCCGGTGTCGACACCGGCGGCCCCGCCGTGATGCATCAGCGCGATCGCCAGGCCTTCGCCAACGAGCTGGATAAGTGGTTGGCGCGCCGCCGGACGGCACTTCGCTAGAACGTGTGGGAGCCGCTTCAGCGGCGATGGGGGCTTGCCTCACCCTGGCCCGCTGCCGCGGGATCGCCGACAAGTCGGCTCCCACCGAGCCCCGCTTCCACCAAGCAGCGCGCGGACACCCGGGTGGGGCATCAAGCCCCCGTCACCTCATCCAGCTTCAAGGTCAGGCACTTCGCCGCCCCACCGGACTTCATGAACTCGTCCAGGGCCACCTCGATCACCATGAAGCCCGCGCCCTCCAACCGGGAGCGCAGATCGGCGCTGGCACGGTTGAGGATCACCACGCGGCCGAGGTTCACCGCGTTGCAGGCGAAATCGAGCGCGTCATGCTCGTTGACCGCGATCCGCTGGCCAGGCGGCACGTGTTGCTCGATCAAGGCCAGCGCCGCCGCGTCGAACGCCGCGGGGAAGTACAGCGTGTAGCCATCGGCCAGTGGGCAAAAGCAGGTATCGAGGTGATAGAAGCGCGGATCGGCGAGCTTCAGTGGCAGCACCTCGACATCGAGCAGGCGTGCCAGCGCGGGTGCGGCCGCGACATCCGAGCGATGGCCGTGGCCCATCCAGAGGCGACGGGCGACGCCGCGGTCGAACAAGGCGTCGCCGGCACCCTCGAAGAACACGTTCTCCGGCAGTTCCACGATGTCGAAGCCGTGGCGTTCGAACCAGGCGCGGTCGTGGGCTTCCTCACCCTGGCGTTCCGCATAACGGAAACGGCTGGGTACGAAGGTGTTGCCGAAGACCAGGCCGGCATTGGCGGTGAACGTCATGTCCGGCCACCCCTCCGCCGGCGGTTGCTGGACCACGTCGGCGTGGCGGGAGACCGTGTCGCGGAGGGCGTCCCACTGGCGCTGGGAGCGCTCCCGGGTGGTGTCGTGGACGTGGCCGGTCATCCATGGATTGATGACATAGCTGACCTCGAAGAACGTGGGGGCGCACATCAGTATCCGGGGGACGGTGCGCTCGATCATCGGGGACATCGTTTCTGCCATGGACGGTGCACGCCTGTATGGGGGAACGAGCCCCCATCATGGCAGAAACGCGCGCCGGCTCGTCAGTGCAGCCTGGCGCAGATGCTGGTGACCGTATCCGCGGAAAAATGCAGTTCTTTCAAGGCCTCTTCGAGCGATTCGAGCGAATTCGCCTCGCTTTCCACTTGCTCGCCCACGCTGCTCGGGGAGACATGCACGAAGGTCTTGCCGTCCTGGTAGGCGATCCCTTCGTCGTGGACGTTCTGCTTGGTAAGCACCTTGTAGGTTCCGTCGCCCGATTCTCTCACCGTGATCGAGCGGCCTTCGTGCTGGCCCTCGTACACCGTCTTCCAGGTTGCCGACATGACATCCATCCGTAAGCCGCACAATAGCGTGCGGGACCGATTGTCACGGACCCGCCGGGCTAGCGATTGTGAAGACGTGCGTAAAAGCGGTCTAACGCTTCAATCCTTCAGGTGCGCCCGTGCCGCGGCCACGCGCGCCATGCCCGCCCAATCCAGATCGCCGTCGCCCGCGCCCAGCGCCTCGAGCATCGCGTCGTGCATCACGCTGGCGAACGGCATGGGCACCCGCTCGGCCTCGGCCGCCGCACGGGCCAGGCCGATGTCCTTGAAGCCCAGGCTCATCTTGAAGCCGGCGGGCATGTACTTCTGCTCCGCGATCATCCCGCCGTAGATCTTGTAGATCGGCGCGGCGAACAAGGTGCTGGACATCACCTCGAGGAAATCCTTCGCCGGCACGCCGTGGGCACGGGTGAGCGTGGTGGCTTCGGCCATGCTCTCGATCGCCGCCCCGATCAGGAAATTGCCACCGATCTTGACGATGGTGGCGCGCACCGGATCGTCCCCCATCGGCCAGACCTTCTGGCCCAGCAGGTCGAGCAGGGCCGAAACCTTCGCGATGGCCTCGGGCTTGCCGGCGGCCACGATGTTCAGTTCGCCCGCCGCGGCGACCGCGGGCCGGCCGAAGACCGGGGCGGCCACATAGCCGAGGCCACGCGACTCGTGCGCCCCGGCCAGTTCGCGCGCCAGCGCGACGGAGATGGTGGCGTGGTTCACGTGCACGGCGCCCTGGGGCAGCGCGTCGAGTACCCCACCGTGCAGGACCACCTCGCGCACGGCGGCGTCGTTCGCCAACATGCTGTGCAGCACCTCGATGCCCGCGACGGCCTCGGCCGGGGTGGCAGCCACCTTCGCGCCCTGCTCCGCCAATGGCGCGGCCGCCTCCGGCGAGCGGTTCCACACCGTCACCTCGTGCCCCGCCTTGATCAGGTTGCCAGCCATGCCGGCACCCATGCTGCCCAGACCGATGAAACCGATACGCATGTTCTTGCTCCGTGTCAGACGGCCAGGCCGGCGGCATGGCCGGAGGCCCAGGCCCATTGGAAGTTGTAGCCACCGAGGTGGCCGGTGACGTCGAGTACCTCGCCCACGAAGTAGAGCCCCGCATGGCGGCGGGACATCATCGTGCTCGACGAAACCTCGTCGGTGTCGACGCCGCCGAGGGTCACTTCGGCGGTGCGATAGCCTTCGGTGCCGCTCGCCACGAGCGGCCAGTCGGCCAACTGTGCGCCCAGCTCGTTCAATTCGGCGTCACGGAACTGGCGCATCGGCCGGTTGGGTAGCCAAACCTCGCAAAGGCGTTCGGCGAGGCGCCGCGGCAACAGGCCCGAAAGCACCGTCTTCAGTTCCGCCGCGGGACGTTCGGCACGCCCTTCCCGCAGGGCCTGTCCCGCGTCGATGCCCGGCATGAGGTCGATGCGCAGGTCCGTACCGGGCTCCCAGTACGACGATATCTGCAGGATGGCCGGGCCGCTGATGCCGCGGTGCGTGAAGAGCATGGCGTCGCGAAAGGCGGCGCCGTTCGCACGCGCCTCCACGGGCAGGGCCACGCCCGCCAGTCCCTCGAAGCGTTCCTGGTGCTTGCCGCTCAACGTGAGTGGCACCAGGCCCGCGCGCAGCGGCAGCACCGCGTGGCCGAACTGTTTCGCCACCTCGTAGCCGAAACCGGTGGCGCCGAGGCTGGGAATCGACAGGCCGCCGGTGGCGATCACCAGCGATTCGGCGCGCACGTGTCCCAGCGGCGTCTCGCAGGCGAAACCGCCGGCGGTGGCGGCGCGCAGGCGCGAAACGGCGCAGCCGGTCTCCACGCGGGCGCCAACCGCCGCGCATTCGTCGAGCAACATGCGCACGATCTGCTTGGACGATTCGTCGCAGAACAGCTGGCCCGGCGATTTCTCATGCCACGCGATACGGTGCCGGTCCACCATGGCGATGAAATCCCACGGGGTGTAGCGCGCCAGCGCCGACTTGCAGAAATGGGGGTTGGCCGAGAGGAAATTGGCCGGCGTGGTGGCCGTGTTGGTGAAATTGCAGCGGCCGCCGCCGGACATCAGGATCTTCTTGCCGGCACGGTTGGCATGGTCGAGCACGAGCACGCGCCGCCCACGGGCACCCGCGACGATGGCCGTCATCAGGCCCGCCGCGCCCGCCCCGACGACGAGGACGTCGTATTCCATGCTTCGCATCCGCCGCGCAAACGCACATGGTAACGCCCTCGCGATAAACTTGGTCATCGCTCCCCTCGACAAGGACCCACCCATGCCCTCCTTCGACATCGTCTCGGAAGTCGACACCCACGAGCTCACCAATGCCGTGGACCAGGCCAACCGCGAGGTCTCCACGCGCTTCGACCTGCGCGGCACGTCGGCCAAGTTCGAACTCGACGAGAACGTCATCACGCAGAAGGCCGACAACGAGTTCCAGCTGGGCCAGCTCATGGACATCCTTCGCGCCCGCCTCTCTGCCCGTGGCATCGACGTGCGCGCGATGGACGCGGGCAAGGTCGAGACGAACCTGGCCGAGGCGCGGCAGAAGGTCACGATCAAGCAGGGCATCGAACAGCCGGTGGCGAAGAAGATCGTCGCGAAGATCAAGGAGGCCAAGCTCAAGGTGGAGGCCCAGATCAACGGGGAGAAGATCCGCGTCACCGGGAAGAAGCGCGACGACCTGCAGAACGCCATCGCGATGCTGCGCAAGACGGATGTCGAGGTACCGTTGCAGTTCGAGAATTTCAGGGACTGAGGGGCCGGGCCCGCGCTGCCGCGCGGATCGCCCACAAGGTCGGCTCCCACCAGGTAGTCGTTCCCCGGTGATCCCCGTGGGAGCCGATTTATCGGCGATCCGCGGCAGCGGGCCAGGCTGGGGCAAGTACCCATCGCCGCTGAAGCGGCTCCCACATCTCGAGTGGGAAGCCGCTTCAGCGGCGATCACAAGCCTGCGATACGGCTACGGTTACGCCCTTCGTTCTTCGCCTCGTACAGGGCCTCGTCCGCCCGTCCCAGCAATGAATTCAGTGATTCCGGCGCGCGCCACATGGCCACGCCCGCGCTCACGGTGATGCGGATGCGGTAGTCGCCGTGCGCGATCACCATCGCACCCAGCGCGTGGCGGACGCGCTCGGTGATGTCTAGCGCATGCTCCGCCAGCGCACCGGGCAGGCAGAGGATGAATTCCTCGCCCCCGAAGCGCCCGGCGAGATCATCCGCGCGGCACATCGACGAGATCACCCGCATGGTCTCGCGGATGACCGTGTCGCCCGCCAGGTGCCCGTAGGTGTCGTTCACCGCCTTGAATTCGTCGATGTCGATGAGCACGAGGCTGAAGGGAATGCCGTCGTTGGCCGCACCCTGGCGCACCCGCTCGGCTTGTTCGAGGAAGCGGCGGCGGTTGAGCGAGCCGGTGAGCTCGTCGGTACCGGCGAGATGGTCGAGCCGCTCGTTGGCCGCCTTGAGGTCGCGCGTGCGCGCGTCGACCTGCGCCTGCAACAGTTGCGCGCGCCGGCGCAGGTACAACGTGCGCAGGTACACCAGCCCGAAGAACGCCAGCACGCCCAACGCGATGCCGGCCAGCAGGGTCCACGGGCTCTCGTACCAGCGCGGCGTCACCGTCACGCGGATCGAGGTCTCGACCGTCCGCGCGTCGAGGCCGCGCATCGTGGCGCGCAGGCGCAAGGTGTATGTGCCGCTGGCGAGGTTGGTATAGATCGCGCTCGGCGGAATACCCCGCGGCACCTCGTTCCAGGCCCCGTCCGCCTCGTCCATGCGGTACGCGTAGTGGGTCTCCAGCGGCGCACGGAAATCGAGCAGGGCGAAATCCACGCGCATGTTGCGCCCGTCACCGTCGAGAACCACCCGGCCACCCTCGTCCGGCATCTTTTCCAATGGCAAGGGTTTCTCGTTGACCGAGACCTGGGTGATGGCGAGGCGCGGCGGTGCCACGGAGGGCGCCACCCAGTACGGCCGCACGACCGTCAGGCCGCCCAGGCCACCGAACATCAGTTCGCCGCCGGGCGCTTCCGCCGCCGCGCGATGGATGTAGCTGGGAATACGCAGGCCATCGCGGATGCCCAGGTCGGCCACGCGATGACTGGCCGAATCGATCATCGCCACGCCGTTGGCCATCGAGGCCCAGACGCGGTCGTCGTGGTCGATCAGCAAGGCGTTGATCTTGGTGTTGGACAAGCCCTCGCGCGCGCCGATCAAGCCGAAGCGGAAGGGCCCGCGTGGCTTGAACGCGTCGAGGTAGGCGATGCCCCCGAACGTGCCCAGCCAGAGCCGGCCGTGCGAATCGAACGCCATCGAGCCGGTGTAGTCCTGCGGCAGGCTCGCGGGATCGGCGGGATCGTGACGCAGGTTCACGAAGCCCTTCTCGCCATCGTAGGCGATGCTGATGCCGCTGATGGTGGCGAACCACCACGCATCCGGCATGCGCACGATGAAGCGCACCTGGTCGCCGACGAGGCTCTTCGGATCGGCGTCGTCGTGACGCATCTGTTCGAGCGTGCCGTGCAGCGTGTCGTAGCGGAACAGCCCGTCGTAGCCGCCGATCAGGATGTCGTCGCCGTCGCGCTGCATCGACAGGATCAGGCGGCCGTCGAGGTTCGGGATCATCGAACTCTTCAGCTCGAACGTGTCGGGATCGATCCGCGAGATGCCTTGCGCGCCCGCCCAGATGGAGCCGTCGGGGGCCACCACGAAGGCCTGCACGTCGCGCTCGGCCTGTTCGCCGCCCAGTTGCAGGTGGTGCATGCTGCCCTTGCCGAGGTCGAGCACGTCGATGCGGCCCATGCCGAGCCCGAGCCAGACGCGTCCACGCGGGTCCACGAACACCGAATGCACGTTGGCATTGGACAGCGTGTGCGTCTCCAGCGGCGAAGGCAGCACCGAGAACACCTTGCGCCCGTTCGGATCGTAATGTGCCGCGCCCAGTTCAGTCGCCACCCAGATGTTGCCCGAGGTGTCCTGGAAGATGTCGCGCGTGATGTCGCCCGGCAGCGACGACGGCATCGCGGCGTCGTGGCTCAGCGTGCGCAGCCGACCGGTGTTGAAATCGTAGGTGACCACGCCCGCGCCATCGGTGGCGGCCCAGAGCACGCCTTGCGGTGTCTCGTGCAAGGCGCGCACGGTGCGGCGGCGGGCCAGCCCGCCCTTGCCGGAAAAGCCCGGCACGAGATGGCCCTGGCCCTTCGCATCGATATAGAACGCGCCCGACTGCCCCGTGCCGACCCACAGGCGGCCACGGCTGTCCTGCAACAGCGCCCAGACCTGGTCGTGGAGGATCTCGTCGACCGCCGGATCGTTGGAGTGCACGCGTTCGAAGTGGCCCCCGGGACGGCGCATGAACAAGCCGTTGTCCGCACCCGCCCACACATTGCCAGCCTTGTCCTCGGCGACCACGAACGTGCGCGGCAGCATGTCCTTCGCATCTCCCGGGGTCACCGATTCATGGGTGATCCGGCCGCTGACGAGATCGAGCCGGTCGACACCGCCTTCCGTGGCGACCAGGAACTCGCCGCGTTCGCGCGCACGAGCGATGGCGAACACCTTGCCGCTGGACGTACCGCCCGGCCCGACCGGATACACGTGGAAACGCATCGTGGATGGGTCGAAGCGGACGAGGCCACCGGCGTTCGTGCCGATGAGCAGGCCGCCGTCGTCGAGGGGCATGAGCGCGCGCACGTACGAATCGGGCAGCACGGCGCCGGCGTACGAATCCGGCTCCTGGCCGAACACCTGCATGCGATAGCCGTCGTACCGCACCAGGCCGCCGAAGGTGCCTATCCAGATGAGGCCACGGGTGTCCTGGACGATGGCCGTGGTGGTGGAATGCGGAAGGCCATCGGCGACACCCACCGTATCGAACCAGACCGATTCGTAGACCGCCCACGGGTCCACGCCCACGCTGGGCGCGACCTGGGCCGGCGCCGCCGTGACGAAGCAGCACAGCGCCGCCGCGAGGACGATCAGACAGGCTCGAAGGCGCGGGAAACGAGTGGGCCGCGTCGGGCGGTCAGCCAGCATAGGCCGCGGTCGGATCGAGGTAGTGGCAGAAGGCGGCGGCGGTCATCGGCCGGGCGAAGAAGTAACCCTGCCCGATGTCGCACCCGAGGTCGCGCAGCCAGTGCGCCTGCGCCTCGGTTTCCACGCCCTCGGCGATCGTACGCATGTTCAGTTTCTTGGCCAGGCCGACGATGGCCTCGGTGATCTCGCGGTCGGCAAGGTTCAGCGTACTGCCACGCACGAACGACTGGTCGATCTTGATCGTCCCCACCGGCAGTTCACGGAGGTGGCTCAGGTTCCAGTAGCCGGCGCCGAAGTCGTCGATGAGCAGGTCGAAGCCGTGCGAGCGCAGCTTCACCAACTGGCGCATGGTCTCTTCCGGCTGGCGCATCGCGGTGGATTCGGTGAGCTCGAAGCGTATCCGCATCGGGTCGACCCCGTACGAGCGCACCGCGCGGTGCAAGGTGTCGACGAACGCGGGCCGGGTGAGTTCCTGCATCGACAGGTTGATCGCCACGTAGTCGACCTGGATGCCGGCGGCGTCCCAGGCTTGCAGCTGGCCGAGCACCTCGCGCAACACGTATTCGCCCAGGGCATGGATGAGGCCGGAGCGCTCGGCGATCGCCACGAAGACCGTCGGCGGCACGTCGCCGCGCGACGGATGGCGCCAGCGGGCCAGCGCCTCCACGCCAGCCAGGGTGCCGTCGCGCAGGTTGCGCTTGGGCTGGTATTCGACGGCGAGTTCGCCCGCCTGCAAGGCTTCGCGCAGCTCCACCGTGAGGGCCAGGCGTTCGCGTGCCTGTTCGAGCATCCCTTCCTCGTAGAAACGGAAATCGGCCTTGCCGGTTTCCTTCACCGCGTACATCGCGGCATCGGCGTTGCGGATCAAGGCGGATGCCACGTCGCCGTCCTGCGGCGCCACGGCCACGCCGATGCTCGGGCTCACCGCCACGAGCTGGCCTGACACGTTCACCGGCTTGGAAACCAGGTCGAGCACCTTGCGGCAGACCCGGATCAGGTTCTCCATGCCGCCATATCCCTGTACCACCACCACGAACTCGTCGCCGCCGAAACGGGAAACTGTATCGCGTTCGCGCACGCTGCTGCGCAGGGAACTGGCGACGGCGCGCAGGAAGGTATCGCCCGCCTCGTGCCCCAGGGTGTCGTTGATGGCCTTGAAGCCATCGAGGTCGATGAACATCACCGCCAGGGAACCCGCCTGCGGGGCCGCCAGCGCCTGTTCGAGCTCGCGCATGAGATAGGCGCGGTTGGGCAAGCCGGTCAGGGTGTCGTGATAGGCATGGAAGGCGAGCGCCCTGCTCGCCTGCTCCCGGGGGTCCTTGAGCTTCGCGTGGAGGCGCCGCCGCTGTCCGACCAGCCAGGCGATGGCCACCGCGGCCAGGGCGCACACGACGATGAGCGCCACCATCCAGCCCAGCCCGGCGCCGACCGTGCCGAACGTGTCGCAACGGGAGACCTCGCCAGGCCCGGATACGGACCAGCGGGCACACTTCGAAGCGGCAAGATGGATGCCGCCCTCGACGCTACGATGTGTCAGCACACCACGCTCCGGTCCTGCTCCCGGGAGACTGAATTAACGGCCACCATCGCCCCCGACTTTAGCGTCACATGCATCGCATGATGCTGGGTCGGCGGAAAAACGCAAATACGCCGATCGACACTCGCGCGCCCCCCGGCCCCTGGCGTCTACTTGTCTCCCGCCGAGAGGTAGCGGTCGAACCAGGCCAGGGCACGGGCGAGCACGTCGCGACGGCTCGCGTCACGGGCAAAGCCGTGACCTTCGCCCGGATAGACCACCAGCGAAGTCGGCACGTCCTGGGCACGCAACGCATGCCAGAACTCGAACGACTGCGGCGCCGGCGTTTCCGCGTCGCGCTCGCCCACCACCACGAGGGTCGGCGTCTTCACCTGCTTGATGAAATTGATCGCGGAACTCTTCGCGTACACGCCCGGATCGTCATAGACCGAAGCGCCGAAGAAAGGCTTCATCCACTGGTCGATCAGGTTCTGGCCGTAATAGCTCTGCCAGTTGGAGATGCCTGCGCCGGCGACCGCGGCGCGGAAGCGCTGAGTCTGGGTCACGCCGAACATCGTCATGAAGCCGCCGTAGCTCCAGCCGGTGAGGCCCAGCCGCCGGTCGTCCACCGGATGGCTCTTCTCGATCGCGTCGACACCGGCCAGCACGTCGCGCAGGTCGCCATAGCCGAAGTCCTTGCGATTGGCCTGCACGAACGCCTCGCCCTGCCCATAGCTGCCGCGAGGGTTGGGCATGAACACGAAGTAGCCCAACGCCGAGAGCGGCGCCCCGCCGTAACCCACGCCCGGCCAGCGCGGCGTCACCGCGGCCGCAGGGCCACCGTGGATCGAGACGATCATGCCGTAGCGCTTCTTCGGATCGTAGTTGGCCGGATACAGCAACCAGCCCTGCACGTCATGGCCTTCATTCTTCCAGGCGATCGATTCAGCCTTTCCCCAGGAAGGCTTCAACGCGGCGTTGAACGTCGTCACCGCCTTTGGCACCGACTGCCCGTCGAGGTTGGCGACATGTACTTCAAAGGCCTTCTCGAACGAACTGGCGATGAAGGCGGCCTTGCCCGCGTCGGCACCCAGCGAGAGCGACATCGACAGGCGCCCGTCGCCGATCGTCATCGGCAGTTCGAACACGGTGGTGGCCGTGGCGGGGCCACTGGCGGGCACCGCGTAGCTCGACACCCGGCTCGCGCCGGCGGCATGTTCGGCGACCAGCAGGCGATCGGGCGCGGTCCATGCCAGCCACGCCGGCGTGGTCGTCACGCCGGGCGTCACGTCGATCGGCTCGGCGCCGCCCGCGGCCGGTACCGTCCAGATGTCGCCGCCGGTCGAACCCTGATCGCTCATGAGGCCACCGATGAAGGCGACCCGGGAGCCGTCCGGAGAGAAGCGCGGCACGGCCACCTGCAAGTCCTTGAGCGGACCGGACAGCGCCGCCGTATCGACAAGGGTGACCGCCTGCGCACCGGGCGTGGCCGGCTGGGCATAGAGCTTCGCCAGCCACCAGTTGTTGTCGCCGGGCGGCTGCGCCGCCACGTAGGCGATCCGGCCGCTGTCTGCCGAAAATGCGAATTCGTAGACGTGGAGGCCCGCCGGGGTCAGCGTGCGGATAGTGCCACCGTCGACGCCGACGCTGGCTACCTGCTGTACCTCGATGCCTTCGACGCCCACCTCGCCCAGCTGCGGCTTGGCGGCCGCGGTGGCGCTGGCGCGGCGGGTGGCATTGGGCACGTAGAGGAACGCCAGGGCCTTGCCGTCGGGACGCCATGCCAGGCCATCGACGTAGCCGGCGAGATGCGTGATCCGCCGCGGCGGCGCCTTGCTGGCGATATCCACCACGTAGATGTCGTTCTGCTTGCCCTCCTCCACGCCCGGCGCCTTGCCCGCGCAATCGGAGAGGAAAGCAAGATGTTGCGAATCCGCCGCCCACGCGACGGAGATCTCGCTGCAGCCCTTGCTCGCCGTGACGCGGTGGGCGTTGCGGCCGTCGGCATCGGCCACTTCGAGCACCGGCTTGCCGTTGGTCTTCACCGCCCAGGCGAGATGCTTCGCATCCGGCGACAAGGCCACCGATTCGATCGTGCGCACCTTGCCCAGGGCGTCGAGGATCGCGGCGATGCGCGGATCGTCCGCGGTTTTCACGGGGGTGTCGGCAAAGGCATGGCCGGCGCAGGCGAGCGCGACGGCGGCGACGATCCACTTCGTACGCATGGGTGACCCTGGCTGTGTGGGAACGCGAAAGCTAACACGCCGCTGAACGAACTCGCGAGGCCTGTCGCCGCTTAAGCGGCGATCGGGTCACCTCAAGCCAACAGATGCCCGTATTCCGGATTCCGCTCGAACCATGTCGCCGCGTAGCCGCACGCGGGAACGATCTTCCAGCCGTTCGCCTCCGCTATCTGCACGGCGAAGCGGGTGAGCAGCGCGGCGATCCCACGCCCACCCACGGGGGACGGCACGCCGGTATGGGTGATGGTCATCGTCTTGCCGCTGAGACGGTATTCGAGCTCGCAGGTGTGGCCATCGACCACGACGAGAAACACCTGGTTGGCGCTGTCGTGGATGATCTCCAGCGGTTTGGCGGTATCGCTCATCGGTATCTCTCCTGGTCCGGCAGCCGGCATCGCTGGCGTCAAGCATGCGCGTGTTCGGCCATGCGTGTCATCACCGGCGTAGACTCCTCCCAGCCCAAGCCAAGGACACCCGCGCACGTGCTGATCATCCACGAACATGGCAAGTACACCGGCCCCGTCCGCTGGACCGCGGGCATGGCCAAACCCAATGCCCCCATCTGGGTGGATCTGCTCGATCCAAGTGAAGACGAACGGCGTTGCGCCAGCGAGATCACCGGCCTGCGCATCCCACAACGTAACGACGTGGTGAGCCTGGCGCTATCGAGCCGCATCCGCACCGACGACGGCGCGATGTACCTGTCGATCCCGTATTTCGCCGACTCGCCGGACAATCATCATCCCGGCCCGGTAGGCATCGTGATCACCGGCCATGTCTTGATGACCTTGCGTTTCGAGGAGTCGCCCGCGTTCGAGCTGGCCAGCGAAAGCTGCCAGGAGCACCGCTGGGAATCCAGCGCCGATGTGCTCGCGACGTTGATCGAGGCGATCGTCAACCTGGCGGCCAAGCGCATGGAAGACGTGTCCGCCGACCTGAAGCAACTCTCCGACCGGATATTCACGCCCGAGCGGATCGGCACGCCGGCACTGCGCAACTGCATGCTGGAGGTCGGTCGCCTCGAAGGCGAGCAGGCGCGCAATCGCTCCTCGATGCTGGGCGTGCAGCGGATCGTATCGTTCTTGCGCGCGAAGAAGCCCGAGTGGATGTCCGACGACGTCGAGGTTCGCCTGCGCGTCGTGGAGCACGACCTGCGCACGCTCGACGAGTTCGACGACCAGGTCACCAACAAGCTGCAGTTCCTGCTCGACGCCAGCCTCGGCTTCATCAGCACCGACCAGAACCACGTGATGAAAGTGCTCACCGTCACCTCGGTGGCCACCATTCCTCCGGTGATCCTCGTCGGCGTGTGGGGCATGAACTTCAAGAAGATGCCCGAACTGGACTGGACCTTCGGCTATCCCATGGCCCTGGGAGCGATCGTGGTCAGCATCCTCTTGCCGGTGCTGTTCTTCAAATGGCGCGGGTGGCTGGAAGGCGACTGACTAGCGCAACGGTTCATGTTTGTGAAGACACCAAATCGATGACTGCGTCACGATTTTCGACATCCGTTCGCGTTTTGCCCTAAAGTCGGCGGCTTTCCAGCCGCTAACCCCTCCAGGGAGTCACCGGCAGGAAGTCCGGTTCGACGCACACACGGGGCCGCCTGGCGTTGCCCCACTCGGGGGAGGGAGTGCCGGTGCAAGTCCATTATCCACGTCGCGACGATGCGTTCGCGCGGAAGCCATGCGCATGAAAGCGCCGTGGCACAGCCCTGCTGGCGTCCTGCCCGAATCGCGCCTGCTCGCTTCGGTGGCCGAGTTCACGCACCACCGCGACATCGACGCGCTGGACCACAGCATGGTGCTGTCGCTGGCCGAACTCATCGCCGTCAACAGCGTCACCCTGTGCAAGCGGGGCGAAAACCCGCAGCATCCCGTGGATTCGATCGTCGTGTGTTCGCGCAAGCCCGATGGCGGCTTCATGATCGAGGCGCTCGATCCTGCGCGGGAGGGGGATCCCGTCGACACCCTCGTCTGCGCCATGGAGACGCTCGAGGCGATCAGCGACATCACCGACGACGGCAACAGCCGGCTGGTCATCCCCATCCAGCGCGAGCATACCGCCATCGGCGCACTGATGCTCGAGGCCCCGGATTCCCTCGACGACGTTCGCGCGATGGTCGAAGGCTTCGCGCGCATCTACTGCAACTACATCGCCCTGCTCAACGAAAGCGAGCGCGACAAGCTCACCGGCCTGTACAACCGGCGCAGCTTCGAGCAACGCCTGCAGCGCCTGCTCACCCTTCAACGCCAGAAAGCGCGCGGCGCGGTGCAGGACGGCGAGGACAAGCGCCAGCCGGTCGAGGAGCCCTCCCGGCTTTACCTGGCGATCCTCGATATCGACCATTTCAAGCGGATCAACGACACCTACGGCCATGTCTACGGCGACGAGGTCATCCTCATGCTGGCCCAGCACATGCGCGCGAGCTTCCGCCAGAGCGACGTGCTGTTCCGCTTCGGCGGCGAGGAATTCGTGATCCTGCTCGCGGCTCAGGACGAAACGGCCGTCCACCTCGTCCTCGACCGGTTCCGCCAGTTCGTGACCGACCATGCGTTCCCGCAGGTGGGCCACGTCTCCGTCAGCATCGGCTATGCGCGCATCACCGAGAACGATTACCCCGAGATCGTGCTCGACCGCGCGGACAAGGCGTTGTACTTCGCCAAGCAGAACGGCCGCGACAGCGTGCACGGCTACGAGTCGCTCACCCGCCGGGGCGAACTGGCTACGCCGGTGTCATTGGGCAGCATCGATCTCTTTTGAGCCTGCTGTGGGTGGGCTCGGCTTCGCCCTCGCGCTCATCGTGCGCGGCGGGGGAGCTGCCGGGCGCCACCCTCGGCGCGACGGTAGTCGCCGTCCCGCCCCCAACCGCAAAGCCGAGCCGAGTGAACAACTAAGAAATCTTCTTCCGCGACCCATATCGCCTGCTAGCCGCCTTACCCTCCGGCCGGACGCGAAAAGCCAGGCTGATCCGCGGCCCTACCTTGCCGCGCGTCTTCGGGATGCCGTGGTCGTAGTGGAATTGCGTGGCGTAGCTCATCGTGAGCACGCTGCCCGGTTCCATGTCGATGTCGAAGCTGCGCCGGGGTGCGTCACGTTCGCGCAAGATCATGCGCCGCGTGGCGCCCAGGGAAAGCAAGGCGATGGGCTCGCCCTCCGCCAGTTCCTCGATGTGATCGTTGTGCGGCGCCACGCTGTCGCGGCCGTCGCGGTAAAGGTTCAGGCCCACCGAGGTGAAACGTACGCCCGTGAGCGCGATCACCTCGCGCGCCGCCTCAACGACGACGGGTGGCAAGGCAGGGTCGTCCAAAGCGTAATGCTGGAGCAGCCGCGGCACGTCCACGTCGCGGCCGTACATCGCACGCCTCTGCGCTTCCCAGGGGATGTCCGCCAGCAGGCTCGCGAACCAGTCGGCGGCACGCCCGGGTGGAATCACGCCGGGCTCATACGCGAACCGCCCGTGCTCGTCATCGACGATCACGAGCGGTTCGGGGGCGAAGAGACCGCCTTGGGACATGGTTTCCTTACGGGACGACGCCGCAGGCGATGCGTGCGCCACCACCACCCAGGGGTGCGGGCTGATCGGAATAATTGTCGCCGCCGGCGTGGATCATCAAGGCATGGCCCTTCAGCGTCGCGAGCTTGGTCAGGCGCGGCGCGGTCACGGCCGTGGTGTCGGTGCCATCGGCGCCCACGGTGATCTTGGGCAGGTCGCCCTCGTGGCCCATGGAGGATTCCGGCCCCTCGTGCTTGCCGGTGTGTCCGGGATCGTAATGGCCGCCGGCCGCCAGCGCGGCGCCCTTCTTGCCATCCTTCTCGCCCGGATCGCAGCTGGGTTTCTCGTGCAGGTGGAAGCCGTGCTCACCCGGCGGCAAGCCCTTGAGATCGGGAGTGAAGACCAGGCCACCGGCACCTTCGGTGATCATGACCCTGCCGACCGAGGCGCCCGTGCCGTCGGCGGTGACGAGGGTCATGGGCACCACGATGCTCTTGTCGGCGGCCTGGGCGGCGACGCACACACACAACCCGGCCGCGGCGATGACGATTCGTTTCATCTTCGTATTCCTATGGGAGCGAGGTGACCCGGGGATACTGCACCCGATGTGCAGGGAGCGTCCATAACGAACCCGCCGAAGCCGATACGGCCTCAGCCGAAGATCCTGGCCGTGTCTTCCGCTGTCAGCAGGCGCCATTGGCCGGAAGGCAGGTCGTCCAGCGACAGGCCGCCGAGCGCGATGCGCTCCAGCGTCGCCACGTGGTTGCCCACGGCCGCGAACATGCGGCGCGCCTGGTGATAACGCCCCTCGGTCAACGTGAGCCGGGCATGGCGCGGGCCGAGCACCTCCAGCGCCGCGGGCTCCAGCGGTTCGGTCTCGCCCTCAAGCATCAGGGTGCCGGCGGCGAAGATCGCGGCCTCGTCGCCACGCAGGTCCTCGGCCAGCGTCGCCTCGTATACCTTCGCCACCGCGGCCTTCGGCGAGATGATCCGGTGCAGGAGCTGTCCGTCGTCGGTGAACAGCAGCAGCCCCGACGTATCCCGATCCAGCCGGCCCACGGTCGACAGCACCGGATTGCGCAACGCGAAACGCGGCGGCAGGAGGTCGTAGACCAGCCTGCCCACGTCCTTGCGCGAACAGGTGTAGCCGACGGGCTTGTTGAGCATCAGCAACATCCCCTGCGGTGGATCCAGTGGCTCTCCCTCGAAGCGCACCTCGGCATGCTCGACCTTGTCGTCCGCATACAGCACCTCGCCCGCCGCATCCGTGACCAGCCCTTCGCGGAACATGGCCGCGACCTGTTTGCGGCTGCCATAGCCGAGATTCGCCAGGAGGCGTACGAGTTTCATCGGCGGGGGTCCTTTGCTTCGATGACCTTGAAGCCGTCGCGTTCGACGACGGTGCGCACACTGGCGAAGCTGGCGTCGAGCGCCGCCTCGTAGGCCAGGTGCCGATTGGCGACCATCCAGAAGCGACCGTGCGCCACGAGGCCTTTCGCGGCGGCGGCGATGAAGGCGCGGCCCAGTTGCGGGTCGTCGGCGCGCCCCTGGTGAAATGGGGGGTTGGACACGATGGCGTCGTATCCGGCGTCGATACCGTGGGTGACATCGTGCCAGCGCACGTTGCCGGCGACGATGCGGCCGGCGCGGGCGATGGCATCGGCGAGATTGCGCCGGGCGGGCTCCAATGCGCGTGCCTCGGCCTCGTAGAGGTCCACGGCCGAGACCGCCGCGCAGCGCTCGACGACCTCGCAAGCGAGATAACCGAAGCCAGCGCCGAGGTCGGCCACGCGGCCGGAGAGGTCGGACGACAGGACGCTCGCCAGCAAGGCCGACGCGGTGTCGATGCGATCCCAGGCGAACAGGCCGCGACGACTCACGAAACGCCCGCTTTCAATCGGCTGCGGCGCGTCGAGCGCGAGCCAGCCGGCAAGCAGTGCCGGATCGGCGACGGCACCCGGACGTGTCCAGAACACGCGGCACTTGTGCTTGGACAACTCGCCCACGCCACCGGCCAACAGGGCGAGATCCGCCTGGGCGGTCCTGGCGCCTTCCGCGTTCGGCACGCTGGCGACGACGACGCCGCCGGAGCCAGCCAGCGACATCGCCTGTGCGAACAAGGCCCGCGATTCCTCGCGCTGGCGGGTCGGCAGCACCATCACCACGCCGAAACTTCCCTCGGGAACCTCGGGCGACACGTCGAAACCCGACCGTGCCAGGGCGTCGGCGGCCGGCTTGAACGATTGCTGCAAGATCCATCCCGGGCGCCGGCGTTCGCGCAGGGCGAAGCCATCGCGCGCGCGCAACATCAACAGCCTGCCATCGGCCGGAAAGGCCAACACGCCCGTCGCGAAGGGCACGAACAAGGCATCGAGGGCGGCGTCGGAAGCGGAACCGGCGGACAACGCGATGGACCTCGACGACGTGAAGGAACCGGCGATTCTAGCCCAGGGGCCGCTCAGCTGCTGCAAGAGAGCATCGAACAGCCCACGCGTTCACGCGCCCAATCCGGCCGGCGCCCGGCAAGGTGTTCCCTGCCCGGCTGCTCGTCATAGGGCCGGCGCAGCGTATCGAGCAATTCGAGGATGCCGTCGTCGTCGCCCTGCTCCGCGCGGTCGATCGCCTGTTGGGCGAGGTAATTGCGCAGCACGTAGCGCGGATTGCTCGCGTGCATCAGGGCCAGCCGCTCCGTGTCAGACGATTCGTCCTCGCGTACGCGGGCCGCGTAGCGCTGCAACCATGCCTGCAAGGGGCCATCGATCGCGGCCCGCTTCGCCTCGTCGTAGAACGACGCCCCGACGCTTCCCACCCGTGGGGCGGCGAGATCCAGCGCCGCGAGGTCGCGATAGAAGATCGTCATGTCCATCTCCCCGGCCAGCAACAAGCCGCGCAGGTCGGCCACCAATGCCTCGTCGCCTTCGCGCGCGCCGGCGAGGCCCAGCTTCGCGGCCGAGAAGGCGGCATCGGTGGCTTCGAAGGTTTCCACGTAACGGTCCAGCCCCGCCTGCAACGCTTCCACGCCCTCGAACAGCGGCGACAAGGCCTGGGCGAGCCGTTGCAGGTTCCAGTAGGCCACCTGGGGCTGCTGGCCGAAGCGATAGCGACGGTGCGCGCGATCGGTAGTGTTCGGCGTCCAGTCCGGATCGAAATTGTCGACCCAGCCGTACGGGCCATAATCGATGGTGAGACCGAGGATCGACATGTTGTCGGTGTTCATCACGCCGTGCACGAAGCCCACGCGCATCCAGTGCGCCATGAGCCTCGCGGTGCGCTCGCACACTTCCATGAAAAAGGCGGCGTAGCCCTGTTCGCCGGGAAGACCGGCGAACTCGGGGTAATGCGTGGCGAGGGTGAAGTCGGTCAACTGGCGCAGCAGGCCGATATCGCCGCGCGAGGACGGCAGTTCATACGAGCCGAAGCGCAGGAACGAAGGGGCCACGCGGCAGACGATCGCGCCCGGCTCCGGTGCCGGGTGGCCGTCGTACATCACATCGCGCACCACGGCCTCGCCTGTCGCCACGAGCGACAGCGCCCGCGTGGTCGGCACGCCCAGGTGGTGCATCGCCTCGCTGCAGAGGAACTCGCGGATGGAGGATCGCAGCACCGCGCGTCCGTCGGCGCCACGCGAGTACGGCGTCCGGCCGGCACCCTTCAGTTGCAACTCCTGACGCCCGTGCCGCTCCGTCAGCACCTCGCCGAGGCCGATCGCCCGGCCATCGCCGAGTTGCCCGGCCCAGTGGCCGAACTGGTGTCCGCCATAGGCCATCGCATAGCCGGTCATGCCGGGCCAGCGGGCGTTCCCCGAGAAGACTTCGGCAAAACCGGGCGCCCCGGACGGGATGCCCAGCATGCCGGCGACCTCGCCCGCGACCGCCACCGTCCGCGGCGCCGGCACGGGCGTCGGGTCGACCCAGGAGAACGCGGCCCCGGCCACCTGCCTGGGCCGGTTCGACGTGTCGCGATCGGCCGGCAACTCGCGGACGAAGGCGTTGTCGAAGCGGAGGTCTGTCATCGGGGGAACCAGCTGGCACGTTGTGACCGATATTCGGGCGATCGTGACGCATGCAAGCCTGCCGCCACGTCTACGGAGTAGGAAGCCGCCAACTCGTGCACACTAGCGCCCCCGATCACCCTGCTCCGGACCCCATGCGCCCCTTCCGCTCCCTGGCTACCCTGCTCGCCCTGACGCTGGCCTGCCCCGCCAGCGGCGAGCCGGCGAGCGTGCCGCGCAGCGACAAGACGCTGGTGGAGATCATCAACGCGACGATGGGCACCCTGCCCAACGCGATGGACTCGTTATCGAGCAAGGTCCCGGGCGGCCTGCACCCGACGGCCGACGCTCCGCCGCAGATTGTCCGCAGCATGCCCTTCGTCACCCGCGACGGGTATCGCGTCAGCGCGTTCGAAGCCCGTGGCTTCGACGAGGGCGGCGACGTCCCCATGGTGCGCTTCACTTCGATCCAGCTGGAACAACGGCCCTGCTTCCAGCGCGGCGAGGTGGACGACAGGTTCCACGCACCGGCTTCCGACACCCACCTGCCCAACGCGCCTTCCATGTTGCCCAACCGCTACCTGGTGATGCAGATGCCATGGGGCCGCCTGTCGTTCGGAACCTCGCAGGAAAGCGGTGGCTGCGTGATCGCCATCGTCGGCGACGCCACTGGCGGCGGCGTCGGAACGCGCATGCCCCTACCCTTGCCGCAACCCACGACGATGCCGGGCATGCCCGACCTGCGCCGGACCTGGCCGATGCCCGCCGGTGCCTACCCCGCCGAGTGATCGGCGGCGCTTCTAGGGCGCCCCGTTCAATGGCCGCAGCGATTCGAACTTCCGCTGGTACTCGTCCGTCACCTGCTTGGCTTCCTCGCCGTTGCTGATCACCCTGGGCGTGATCAGCACGATCAACTCCGTGCGGTTGCGGCCGCGGTTGGTGGAACCGAACAAGCGACCGAAAACGGGGATACGGTTCAGCCCGGGGATGCCCGTGTCCGTGGTGCTGTCGTCTTCCTTGATCAGGCCGCCGAGCAGCACCGTCTGGCCGCTCTGCACCGCCACCTGGGTGGCGACCTCGCGCTGCTGGATCGGGAAGTTTCCCGTGGTCGTATCTTTCGCGCCCGCCGCGCTGACCACCTGGCTCACGTTGAGGTACACCAGCCCACCGGGATTCACGCGCGGGCGCACGTTGAGGATCACGCCGGTGTCCTTGTACTCCACCTGGCCGATCGTGTTGTCCGTGTTGGCGTTGGTGTTGACGAAGGTCTGCGTGATCGGAATCTGGTCGCCGACCTGGATGTGCGCCTTCTGGTTGTTCAGCACCACCAATGATGGCGCGGAGAGGATCTTGGTGTTGCCGCTGGTCTCCATCGCACGCAGCGCGACGGCGAGGTTGTTGTTGACGAAGGAGTAGAAGAAGCTGTCGGTACTCGGGTTGTAGACGTTGCCGCCGTTGCCCAACGCCCATTGTTGCTTGTTGCCCGGCTGCCCCACCGAGCCATTGGTGCCGCCGACCAGGCCTTCCAGGTACCACTGCACGCCGAACTGGAAGCTGCCCGTCAGCGTTACCTCGAGGATGCGCGTCTCGATCTGCACCTGCAAAGGGACGCTGTCCAGCCGCTTGATCGCCTGCTCGATCTCCGTCCACTGCGACGGCCGGCAGCGCACCATCACCTGGTTGTTCGCATCCACCGAGGTGATGCGCACGCCTTCGTCCGTGGTCGTCGACGCATGGCGGCCGCCGCCATTCTCGCTGGCCTCGGTGGAGTCTCCACCACCGAGGCCGCCGCCGGTTGCCGTGCCGGCGGTTCCGCCGGTGGAAGCGCTGAAACCGGTCGAGGTCGACAAGCCCGATGACGTGCCCGATGACGACGAAGCGTCCGCATTGCCGAACGCGCCCGTGGTGCTGCCTAGGCCCGAGCCACCACGATTGCCGAGGTTGCTGTCGCCGCCGAGGGTGCCGGAACTGAGCCCCGGCCCGACCTTGCCGCCGCGATCGCTCGACTTTCCTCCACCAGAGCCGCCGCCATAGATATCGGACAGGTAGTCGGCCATGTCCGCCGCCTGCACGTTACGCACGTCGTAGACATAGAGCTGTGGCTCGTTGCCGCCGCCGCGATCGATGCGCTCGATCCACGTCTTCACTTCGTCGAGGTAACGCGGTTGCGGGCTGATCACCACGAGGGAATTCGTCCGCTCGATGGGAATGAAGCGCAGCAGGCCCGCCATGGGCGTGTTGCCCTTTTCACCGAAGAGGCTGTCGAGCTGCGGCGTCAGCTCCTTCACCTGGGCACGCTGCAAGGCGAACACGCCCACCGACATGCCACGCAACCAATCCACGTCGAAGGTCTGCACCGTGCGCTGGTAGTTCTCCAGTTCGCTCGGCGTGCCGGCCATCACCAGCACGTTGCGCGTGGGGTCGGCCAGCAAGGTGGCATCGGGCCGCGCGAAGGGCTTGATCAGTTTCTGCATCTCGGTCGCGGAAATGAAACGCAGGGGAAACAGGCGCGCCTGCAGACCGCCCGGCGGCGCGGTGGCGCCCATGCTC
>NZ_JBPGXU010000035.1:0-35806 GCF_056755675.1 Luteibacter sp. KNZ12-1A
AGATGTGTATAAGAGACAGCCCATCGCCGACAGGGTCGGCTCCCACCAAGCCAAGCCAAGGCAAGGCAAGCAAGCCAAGCAAGCCAGGCCAGACCAGACCAGCCCCTGTTTCCTGTGGGAGCCGCTTCAGCGGCGATGGACGTGCGGCATCGCGCGCCTTGCCGGTCGGGTCAGAGCAACCGGCGCAACAAGCCCGACGCCCGTTGTGTCTTCCGCTGCACCGCGTAGCCGAGGATGTCCGGCGCAGCCAGCGAGGTGAACCAGCGTCGCGCACGGGTCACGCCCGTATAGACCAGCTCGCGCGTCAGCACCGGAGACGGCTCGGTGGGCAGCGCGAGCGCGGTGTGCTCGAACTCCGATCCCTGCGACTTGTGCACGGTCATCGCATACACCGTTTCCACCGCCGCGAGGCGGCTCGGCACGACGAAGCGGATGCGTTCGCCACCCCGCTCGTCCATCACCGCGAATACCACGCGCAAGGCCATGCCGCCCTGCCCGTCCGGTACCCATAACGTGACGCCCACATCGCCGTTCATCAGTCCCAGCGCGTAATCGTTGCGCGTGACCATCACCGGCCGGCCTTCATACCAGCCGTCCATCGACTCGATGAGGCCGCGTTCGAGCAGGCCCTGTGCGATGCGTTCGTTCTGCCGCACGACACCGTTGTCGCCATGCCGCGTGGCGCAAAGCAACTGGAACCTCGCGTACGAACGCAACGCTTCCGCTCCCCAGGCCTCGAAATGCGCGAACGAGGCATCCGCCGCCGGACGCGCCGCCTCGATGCAATCCAGGTAATGCGCATAGCCGGGGGCTTCCCCCCGTCCCTCGATCGCCAGGATCGCGACCGATTCGGGCGATGGCGGCAACGCGGCGACGTCGGTGTCACCGCGATCGAACACCGAACGGACGCCCGCCAGGTCGCCGGCATTGATCGCGGCGGCCAGCGCGCCGATTCCGCTGTCGTCACCAAAGCGGCGGCTACGCCGAAGCATTGCGACATGCTGGTCGAGCGCACGCGCCTCCGCGGGCTTCGTCCACGAACCGACGTCGACGTGGCAAACAGCGGCCAGCCACGCCTGCGTGTCGACGTCGTAATACCCCTGCTCCGCGCGTGCGCACAAGTCGCCGAGGACGGCGCCCGCCTCCACCGACGACAACTGGTCCTTGTCGCCAAGCAGGATGAGGCGCGCCCCGGCGGGCAAGGCATCCAGCGTCGCCGCCATCATTTCCAGGTCGATCATCGACGCCTCGTCGATGACGAGGACATCCACGTGCAAGGGGTTGTCGCGGTCGTGACGAAAGGCACGGCTGTCCGGCCGGCTGCCCAGGAGCCGGTGCAAGGTCGTGACTTCGGCGGGAATCGCCTGCTTGACGGCGTCCTCCACGTCGAGCCGCTCGATCTGCCCGGCGATGGAGGCGTTCAACCGCGCCGCGGCCTTTCCCGTCGGTGCCGCGAGGCGAATGCGCAGGCGTGGCAGGCCTTCGCGATGCGCCAACGCCTGCAGGAGTCCCAACACGCGGACCACGGTGGTGGTCTTGCCCGTGCCCGGCCCACCCGTCACCACGGCGAAGGCGCCGCGTATGGCGATGGCGCAGGCGAGCTTCTGCCAGTCGAGCCCGTCGCCGTCGCGCGGGAACAGGCGGTCGAGCTCGACGTCGAGATCGGCCGGCACGGGCAGGCTGCCGAAGCGGGAAACCACCGCGTCGGCGACACGGGCCTCGTCCCGCCAGAAGCGGCGCAGGTAGATCCAGCCGCCGTCCAGCACCAAGGGGGCGGCTGGATCGCCCGCGGGACCGGCCACGAGGGACGACGTGTCGATCCAGCGCTCCGGCTCTCCCAGCGACGCCTCCATCTCGACAAGGCGGCCGGCATCCACGCAGATATGCCCCTCGCCGAGTTCGCGACTGACCAGGGCCGCCATCGCCAGCACGCGCGCGTCCACGCCGGGTTCGAGCGTGGCGAGGAAGCGGGCGAACGCGCGGTCGATGGAACGCAGGCGCCCTTCGGCCACCGCCGTGTCGAGCCAGCGCGCGATGTCGGCAATCATGCGGCCACTCCTTCGAACAAGGCGTCGAGCGCGTCGATCATCGCCTTCGGCGGACGCTCCACATGGATGCCATGCCCCGTGCCGTCGATGCCGCGCAGATAGAGGTAGACGGCGCCGCCGATGTGCGTGTCGTAGTCGTATGCCGTACCGAGGCGCGCGCGCAGTTGTCGGTGCAGGGCCAGCAGGTAGAGCGCGTATTGCAGTTCATAACGCGATTCGAGGATCGACCGGCGCATGGCGGCGGGCGTATAGGCCTGCTCGTCGACACCCAGCCAGTTCGACTTGTAGTCGGCCACGTACCAACGGCCCTCGTGTTCCACGATGAGGTCGATGAAGCCCTTGAGCATGCCATTGACCCGGTCCGCCGCCAGCGAGGGACGCGCCACGCCGCCGAGCGTGTACTCGCGGACGATGCGGTCAAGCGCCAGCGTATCCACGCCGCGCGCCTCGAACATGAACTCGAGTTCGGCGCGGTAACGGCGTGGATCGTCGAGCGCGGCCAGCACGAGGTGGCGGCCGTCCGGCAATGCCAGCGATGCATGCAGGAAGCCAAGCAACCAGTCGGTGAGCGGGTCGATCGCGCGTTCCCAGCCACGACGCTCGCACCGGCGTGCCACGGTATCGCGAAGACGCGCCGGATCGGCGGCGACCGCGGCGAAGCCCTCTTCCGCCGCCCATTCGAGCAGGTCGTGAAGGAAGGTGCCCGCTTCGGCGCCGCGCTCGAAACCATGGATGGTGGCGATATCGACGGGTGTCGCCACCGGTTCCGTGGCGTATTCCACGATGATGTCGTCCGCCGCGGTCTCCGGCGCGGCCACGGCGTCGTCGGTATAACGCAGCGCGCTATAACTGGCGATCCACCACGGCGCGGCACGGGCGACATGGGGTTCCCGCGCGGGCCGGGGCTGTTCGCCTTGCGTGGCGGGCTGGTAAGGCCGCTCATGAGGGGCCGGCATGTACTCGACGGCGATCGAGGGATGCCCCTCGGCAAGCTCGCGCAACAGGCCTTCGATCGCGCCGTTGTCGATCTCCCGGCCGCCGCCGAGCACGTGGCCGAAGGCACCCCGATGCAGTTGCGGCTTCTTCGCCGGGTTATGGCAGACAGGCGCCACACCGACCCAGCACGCATGGCGCGCACGCGTCATCGCGACATAGAGCAGGCGCAGATCCTCCTGCAGCGCCGCGCGCTCGGCCGCCTCCTTGGCCTCGCGCACGGCCTCGCCAGCGTTATCGTGACTGGCGGCGAGCAATTCCAGCTGCGCACCGCCGACATCGTGATAGCGATAACCCTGGCTCGCGCGCGCGCCACCCGAAGCACAAGCGAAGGGCAGGAACACCAACGGATATTCCAGGCCTTTCGACTTGTGGATCGTCACGACCTTGACCAGGTCGTCATCGCTTTCCAGGCGCACGATCTGGTCATCGCCATGATGACTGGCGGTATCGGCGATGCGTTCCGCGAGATGGCGGATCAGGGCCTGCTCACCCTCGATCGTGGCGGCCGCCTGCTGGAGCAGTTCCGCCAGGTGCAACAGGTTGGTCAGCGCACGTTCGCCGCCTGGCGACTGGAGCAGGCGCGCCGGCAAGTCGAAGACGTGGAGGAAGCGGTGCAGCATCGCGAGCACTCCGCCCCGGCGCCAGGTCTCGCGCAACTCGAACAACTGCTGGCCACGCCGTTCCCAGTGCCGCTCGTCCACGTTGAGGCGTTCGAGTTCGGCATAGCCGAGGTCGAGGCTGCGCGTGGCGAGCGCGGCGCGCATCGCCGTATCCGACGAGGGTTCCGCCACCGCCCGCAACCAGAGCAGCACGTCGTGCGCCTCGACGCTGTCGAGCACGGAGTCGCGGTCGGACAGGAAGACGCTGCGCACATGGCGCCGTTCGAGCGCGGCGCGCATCTCGGCCGCCTCGGTGTGACTACGCACGAGGATGGCGATATCCGCCGGCTTGAGCGACGCGAACCTGCCGTCCACCGACAGGAACCCGCATTCGCCACGCTCCGCCGCTTGCAACAGGTCGACGATGCCCGCCGCGCACGCGCCGGCCATCTGCTCGCGGTACACACGAACCCCCACCGGCGCCTCGTCGTCGAGCAGCCAGAGGCGCAAGGCGGGTTGTGGCCGCCCCTCGATCACGAAGGCCTCGGGGCGGCCGCGCGCCTTCACGGGAAGGAAGGGCAACCCGCGATCGGCGAAATGGAACGCCCCCGTGGCGTGACGCTCCGCATGTTCGAAGACCGCGTTCACCGCGGCCACCATGCCTTCGCTGGATCGATGGTTCGTGTCGAGGCTGTAGTGCGGCGGCTGCGCCTCGCCGCGTGCGGCGAGGTAGGTATGGATGTCCGCTCCGCGAAACGCGTAGATCGCCTGCTTCGGATCGCCGATCAGCAACAGTCCCACCGCAGGCGCACCGGCATACACGGCACGGAAGATCCGGTACTGGAGCGGGTCGGTATCCTGGAATTCGTCGATCAGCGCCAGCGGGAACTGCTGGCGCAGGGTCGCCGCCAGGCCCGCTCCCGCCGGCGATGCCAAGGCGCGGTCCAGGCGCAACAGCAGGTCGTCGAAGCCGATCTGCGCCCGCCGGCGCTTCTGCGCGGCGAAACGTTCGCGTACCCATGGCAGGGCATCCGCGAGCACGGCGTGGCGAACGGGCACCTTTCCCGCCTGCCATTCCTGCCAACGATCGAGCGCCGTGAACGCCGGATGCGTCGGCGGGGTCTTGCCCTTGCCGGTGGCCTTGGCGAGGCGGCTCGCGGAATACCGTGCGATGTCGAAACCGCCCGCGTCCCCGCTCGACGCCCAGCGCCGCATCGCGGCCATATCCGCCGGCATCCGCTCAGGCTTGTACCAACCGTTGTGCAGGATCTTGTCGCGCGCGGCGGCGAAAATCGTCGCCTCGATCGCATCGGCATCCGCCGCCCACGCGGAGGCGGCGTCGGCGTTCCGCCGCGCGGCTTCCTCGTCCCAGGCCGCGCGCCCGGCAAGGGTGGCGGCGATATCCACCACCTCGGGCAGCACTTCCCCGTTGACCCGCAAGGTGGTTTCGCCACCGGCCAGGAGTGGCCGCAGCGAACGCGACAAGGCATCGGGGGAAGTCCACTCCTCGACGATCGGCGCCAGCCGCGCCTCGTCGAGCGGATAGAAGGCCTGGCGCCAGTAGTCGCGCACGCACTCGGCGAGCAACTCGCTCTCGTCGGGCTCCAGCGTTTGCGCGAACGCATGGCCGCTGCCGAACGCGTGCTGGGTCAGCATGCGCTGGCTCCAGCCATGGATGGTGAAGATGGCCGCTTCGTCCATCCACTGCGCAGCCAGTTCCAACCGGCGCGCACACGCCGCATGGCGCTCCGCCGGCTGGGTATCCAGCAAGCCGGCGAGGAACGGTTCGTCGGAACGGCCTTCGCGGAACGCACGCGCCGCATCCACGAGGCGCGTACGGATGCGTTCGCGCAATTCCTGCGTCGCCGCCTCGGTAAACGTCACGACGAGGATCTGCGGCGGCAGCAGTGGTTCCGCGATGCCGTGGCCGAGCACGGCGCGCACGTAGAGCGCCGCGATGGTCCAGGTCTTTCCGGTACCGGCGCTCGCTTCGATCAGGCGCACGCCATCGAGTGGCATCGACAGGGGTTGCAGCGGCTGCACGTTCGCGCTCATGCGGACTCCACGCGCAGGCAACCGATGAAATCGCGGTACGGCTGTAGCCAGCGCTCGAAGCCCGCCTGTTCGAGCGCCGTGAAATCGGGATAGGCGCGAAGCAGGTAGGGATCGCCGTCGACTTCGCCGCGCGAACGCTCGTGCACGCCGTCGTAGGTCCTCCGCGCCGCGGCGGTGGCCTCGTCGGGCGAGGCGGTGGCGAGCGCCGCCAGCGCCGTTCGCACGGCGACCGGCAAAGGCGCGCGCATGCCTTCGAGCCAGGCGCGCACCAGGGTCTCCAGCATGCGCGTGGCATGGCCGGCATCGATGGGTGCGAGGACCACCGTGGCGTCCGGTCCGATGTAGCGCGTTTCCAGGGCGAGCCCGGCGGCCTGGGCCACGAGGTGATCGACCCACGGCATCACCAGGCGGTGCGCGCGCACCGCCCCTTCGTTATCCAGCACGTTCGACGGCGACAACAGGAAGGCGGCAAGCCTCCCGTCGCCATCGGCACGAAGATCCGCCAGCCAATCCTCGATGACGATACCGGCGGCATCGATACGAATCTCTCGCTTGCCGGCATCGACCGGCCATGCACGCCGTTCGGCGACGAAGCGCGCGAACACGGTCGTCGCGGTGGCCTCGATCTCGCGGCGAACGGGGCCGGCGAAGCCCCCCATCGGGAATACGCCGCTCCGTTGCAGGCGGGCGGCGGCGGCATCGATCGACGAGGCGGCATCGCCCTGCCCATGGATCGCCGCACGCAGCACCGCGTCGGTCATGCTGAAACGGCCGAGCCCGTCGATGACGAATGGCTCGAGCTCATCCGTGGCGGCCTCGGCGGCGTCGAAGCGGACGCCCAGGCGCGACTGGAAGAATTCGCGCACGGGATGGCGCAGGAACCGGCGCAACACCGCCAGGCCGAGCGGCTGTTCGATGGAAACGGGCGGCAAGGCCTCGTCAACAGCCCGTTCGCCGCCGTCGTGGGCCTGCCGCCATTCGCGGGCATAGGTGAAGAGCCGTTCGTCTCCGGTGCCGAAATAAGCACGGCTGAAAGGCTGCAGCGGATGCTCCACCGTGATGCGCGGCAGCAACGGCCCGCCATCGCTCGCTTGCCAACCAGCCGCGAGATAATCGCGTAGTTGGCCCACCAGCACCGAAGGCGCGCGCTCGGCATTGTCCCGTGCGCTACGTCCCACCCATCCGATGTGCAGCGCATCTCGCGCGGAAAGCAGCGCTTCGAGGAACAGATACCGGTCGTCCTCGCGCCGCGAACGATCGCCCGGACGCCAGGCGCCGGATCGCGACATCAGGTCGAAATCCATCGGCGGACGCGCACGCGGATAATCGCCGTCGTTCATGCCCAGCAGGCATACGAGGCGGAACGGGATGGCGCGCATCGGCATCAAGGTGCCGAAACTCACCGCACCGGCGAGGAAGCGTTTCGACAGGCCATCGTCGTCGAGTTGTCCCAGCCATGCTTCGCGTACCACGTCCACGGGAAGCGGCTCGTCGAACGCGGCTTCCGCGCAGGCGCGCTCCCAGCTGTCGAGGGCGTCGTGCAGCCGCTGGATGCGCATGCTGTCATCGGGCTCCGCGGCCTCGAAGAACTCGCGAATCAGCGCGCGCAGGCGTGCACCCCACGCCGCGGGTGGCACGGGTTCGGCCATCGACCGCCAGTGCGTCCCAAGGCTGTCCAGCAGATCGGACAAGGGCCCGATCAGTTCGGCGTCGAGCCCGCCGACCTCGTCGTAGGGCTCGATGTCGCCCCACGCTTCGCCACGCCCGACCGCGTAGCCCAGCAGCATGCGCCGCAAACCGAAACGCCACGTGTTCTGTTCGAGCGCGGGCAATCCCAGCGACGCCCGCTGCGTGGCGTCCAGTCCCCAGCGGATACCGGCGCCCTCGATCCAGCGATGCACGAGGGAGAGGTCGTCCTCGCCAAGACCGAACCGCTTCCGTATCGCCGGCACGTCGAGCAGGTCGGCGAGGTCGCCCGCGGCGAAGCGCGACTCCGTCATGCCCAGCAACATGTCCAGCGCCATCACCAGCGGCACGCTGCCACGCGAAGCGCGGTCGGCCACGCTGAAAGGGATGTAGCGCGGATCGTCGCGCGGCACGCGGCCGAACACCGCGTCGATATGCGGGCCGTAGGTCTCGATGTCCGGCACCATCACGATCACGTCGCGCGGCAGGATCGGGTCGCCCTCGCGCGCCGAGGCCTCGAAGCGCGCCAGCAACTGGTCGTGGAGGATCTCCACCTCCCGCTGCGGACCGTGGGCGACATGGAAGGCGATGCTGGTGTCGTCGGAGCCGATCGCCACGGGAGTCGCGGGCACGGGCTCCAGGTCGAGGATCGCCGCCTGCACGTGCCCGAGCAGGCTCCGGGACGACGGCTCGGCGAACAGATCGATACGCTGGTCCCACGCGGTGAAGCGTTCGCGGTAACTCTCCGGATGATCGAACTCGTCGAGCATGCGGATGTAGTCGCGACCCTGCTTGCCCCATGCCGCCAGCAGCGGGTTCGCATGCAGGTGCATGTCGGCGTCGGAGGGCAAGGCAGGCATGCCCTGCTTCGGCGTTTGACGCCGCCGCTCGGCACGCAGCAATTCGCGATCGTCGACGATGTCGGCCCAGTAGTAGCGGCAGGGATTCATCACCACCAGCAGCACCTGCGACCAGCGGGAGATGGCGGACAGCGCCTCCAGCGTCTGTCGTGGCAACGACGACATGCCGAACACCACGATCCGCCTCGCCAGCCCCGCGGGCCGCGAGCCCGCCGACGCGATCTCTCGCAGGAACCGTTCGTGCACGGCGGCGCGATGGCCGTCGGCCTCCACGGGCCCGACATCGTCCAGCAGGCGCCGCCACAGCACCGCCTGCCAGCGGTCACCGGCGGCCATGGCGGGCGCACCGCCGCGCGCGTCGCGCAATACGTCGCGTCCCGACGCCCAATCGTCCAGCCAATCGGCCCGGTATACCTGGTACTGGTCGTAAAGGTCGGCCAGCCGCTCGGCGAGCTGGTGGCATTTACGCGGATCGTCTTCGTGGCCCAGGTAGGCGGCGAGCGATTCGAAATCCGGTTCCCGCGCGAGCGATGGCAACAGGCGCATCAGGCGCCAGACCAGCCGGGATTTGTCGAAGGGAGATTCCTGCGGCACCGCCTCGCGCCCGAGCACCGCGCGATAGGCCTTCCAGAGGAACCGGCCCGGGAGCTGCACGTTCACCGCCGCGGAAATGCCCAGCCCGCCCTCGTCGACCGCCCTTGCCAGCGCCATCTGGAACCACTGCGCGATGCCGTTGGACTGGACCAGCACCCACTCGTCCTCGAGCGGCGCCAGCGGCGCGCGCCGAAGCCACGCGACCAGGACGTCGCGCAATTCCTCCAGGCGGTTGCCGTGCAGGACCATCAGGCCCGGCGCGATGTCGTCCACGTCGTTCAACGGGCGGCTCCAGGGCGAAAAACGTCAGCGTGGATCATCGCCGATCCACGTCTCGCCGGGCGAGACTTCAGAACGGCTTGGCGACGACGAGGAAGACGATCGCGAGCAACACGAGCACCGGCAGTTCGTTGAAAAGGCGCAGCGTCTTCGTCGACGGCAGCGTACCGCCGGCGATGCTGCGCTTGAGCAGCCGGCCGGACCAGATGTAGTAGCCGAGCATGACGACGACGAGCGCCAGCTTCGCATGCAGCCAGCCACCGGAGATATGGAAGTACAGCCAGAGGACGAGCCCGAACAGGAAGGCCAGGCCGAACATGTTGTGGCCGAACTTGTACAGGCGGCGGCCCATGAGTTCGAGCCGCGCCTTCACCGCGGGCTCGCTGCCCGCCTCGGCGATGTTGACCAGGATGCGCGGGAGGTAGAACACCGTCGCCATCCAGGCGATCACGAAGACGATATGCAGGGACTTGATCAGCGGGTAGGCCAGCACCGGCAGCGCTCCGTCGGGAAAGGCCATAGTTTAGGCAATAAAAAAGGAGCCGAGGGCTCCTTTTTGCGATCTTCGTGCCACTCGCCTGAGGGAAAGTGGTGGGCGGTACAAGGATCGAACTTGTGACCCCTACCATGTCAAGGTAGTGCTCTACCGCTGAGCTAACCGCCCGAAGAGCTGCGCAGTTTACCGGCCGCCGCCCGGCTTCGCAAGGGTCCGACCGGGATTTTTTACCCGGCCGGGACTTCAGCGCAGTGCCCGCTCACGCAGGCGGTGGATCTCGTCGCGGATCTTGCCCGCCTCCTCGAACTCCAGGTTCTGGGCGTGCTTGTACATGCGGGCCTCTAGCTTCTTGATGGCCACTCCGGCCTGCTCCGGACTGAGCGCCGCATAGTCGGCGGCCTCCTCGGCCACCTTCTTCGCCGCCTCGCGGGCCTTCTTGCCCTTGCCGCCGCGCGAACCCACGTCGGCGCGGGCGCCTTCCATGATGTCGGCGATGCGACGGACGACCGTCGTCGGCGTGATGCCGTGGGCGGCGTTGTATTCGATCTGTTTCTCGCGGCGGCGGGCGGTCTCGTCGATCGCCTCCTTCATCGAACCGGTGATCTCGTCGCCGTAGAGGATCGCCTTGCCGCGCACGTTGCGCGCCGCGCGGCCGATCGTCTGGATGAGCGACCGGGTCGAACGCAGGAAGCCTTCCTTGTCCGCATCGAGGATCGCCACCAGCGAGACCTCGGGCATGTCGAGGCCCTCGCGCAGCAGGTTGATGCCCACCAGCACGTCGAACTCGCCCAGGCGCAGGTCGCGGATGATCTCGGTGCGCTCCACCGTGTCGATATCCGCATGGAGGTAACGCACCTTCACGTCCTGCTCGGACAGGTAGTCCGTGAGGTTCTCGGCCATCCGCTTGGTCAGCGTCGTCACCAGCACGCGATCGCCCAATGCGACCCGCTTGTGGATCTCGCCCAGCAGGTCGTCCACCTGGGTGCGCACCGGGCGCACCTCCACCTCGGGATCGATCAGGCCGGTCGGACGCACCACCAGCTCCACCACGTTGTCGTCGGAACGTTCCAGCTCGTACTTGGCCGGCGTCGCGGACACGTAGATCGCGCGCGGTGCGCGACGTTCCCATTCCTCGAAACGCAGCGGGCGGTTGTCCATCGCCGAAGGCAGGCGGAAACCGAATTCCACCAGGGTCTCCTTGCGCGAACGGTCGCCCTTGTACATCGCGCCCAGCTGGGGCACGGTCACATGCGATTCGTCCACCACCATCAGCGCGTCCGGCGGCAGGTAATCGAACAGCGTCGGCGGCGGCTCGCCCGGACCGCGACGGGTCATGTGGCGCGAGTAGTTCTCGATACCCTGGCAGAAGCCCACCTCGGCCATCATCTCCAGGTCGAATCGCGTGCGCTGCTCCAGGCGCTGGGCCTCGACCAGCTTATTGTCGCGGTACAGCTGCTCCAGGCGCTCGGAAAGCTCGATCTTGATCGTCTCCATCGCGTTCAGCACGCTCTGCCGCGTGCTCGCGTAATGCGTCTTCGGATACACGGTGTAGCGCGGCACCTTGCGCAGCACCTCGCCGGTCAGCGGATCGAACAGCGAGAGGTTCTCCACGTCGCCGTCGAACAACTCGATGCGCAGTGCTTCGGATTCCGACTCCGCCGGAAACACGTCGATGACCTCGCCGCGCACGCGATAGGTACCGCGGCGCAATTCCATCTCGTTGCGCACGTATTGCAGTTCGGTGAGCTGGCGGATCAACGCGCGCTGTTCGATGTGTTCGCCGCGCGACAGGATCAGGCGGAGGCTCATGTAATCTTCGGGGTCACCCAGGCCGTAGATAGCCGACACCGTCGCGACAATCAGCGAATCGCGCCGCGACAAGAGGGCCTTGGTCGCGGCCAGGCGCATCTGTTCGATATGGTCGTTGATGCTCGAATCCTTCTCGATGAAGGTATCCGAGGCCACCACGTAGGCTTCCGGCTGGTAGTAGTCGTAATAGCTGACGAAGTACTCCACCGCGTTGTGCGGGAAGAACTCCTTGAACTCGCCGTACAGCTGCGCGGCAAGCGTCTTGTTGGGCGCCAGCACGATGGTCGGTTTCTGGATCTTCTCGACCACGTTGGCGATCGTGAAGGTCTTGCCCGAGCCGGTCACACCCAGGAGGGTCTGTGCGGCGAGTCCGGACTCGAAACCCTCGGTGAGGCGGCGGATGGCCTCGGGCTGGTCGCCGGCGGGCTTGTACGGGGAGACGAGCTGGAAGCGATCGGTCATGGCTGACGATATGCAGGTTTGGATGCCAAGTTTAAAGCGCCGGGGCCTACATGCCGTGACGCGCCGCACCGATGGGCACCCTTGGGAGCGGCGGGCAAGCTCAGGCGCCGCCTCGTGCCCTGCCCATGCCCCGCCATCGCCCCCATGGATTCACCTGGACCGAACTGCTGGCGGTCGTGGCCGTGACCGGCATCCTCGCCAGTTTGGCCTTGCCGGCCCTGGGGGGCGCCCTTGCCCGCCATCACCTCCGTGCCGCCACCGACAGCCTGATGGACGCCATGGCCACAACCCGCGCCACGGCGGTTCGCCGGAACCACCGGACGATCCTCTGCGCGAGTCGCGACGGCCGTGCCTGCTCGCCCTCGGCCGACTGGACCCAGGGCTGGATCGGGAGGGACACGAAGCTACGGACGATCTTCGAGGCGATGGAGCCTCTCGACGACACGCTATCCGTCGCCCGCCGCCCCGGCCGCCACGAGTTCTCGTTCGATCCGGACGGCACATGCGCGGCAAGCAACCAGACGATCACCCTCTGCGTTCGCGGCCGTCCCGCCACCGCCGTCTCGATCGTCGTCGCCAAATCGGGCCGCGCCCGGCGCAAAACCGCCACGCCCGAAGACGCCGCCGCGTGCGCCTCCCAGCTGTCACGAAAACGTTAAGAGCGCTTGACAGCCCCTCCCCACTTCCACAAAATACGTGGCTCCCCGCCCGAATAGCTCAGCCGGTTAGAGCACTTGACTGTTAATCAGGGGGTCGTTGGTTCGAGTCCAACTTCGGGCGCCAGGTTTTGAAAGGGTCTGCAGCGATGCAGGCCCTTTTTTCTTGGCGAAGCCAGGCCCCGCCGCCCTATTCCGCCCGCACTGCCGCCAGCAAATCCGCGCGCCCGTATGGTTTCTGCAAACGCGCACGAACTCCAGGCGTATCACCGGGCAATTCGGCATAGCCGCTGGCCAGGACCACATGGATATCCGGATGCGAATCCGCGAGATGCGATGCCAGTTCCGCGCCGGTCATGCCGGGCATGGCGTGGTCGGTAACCACGATGGAGAACGGCGAGATGCCGTCGATCAGCTTCAGTGCCTGCAGCGCGGACGACGCGCCCACGGCATCGTAACCCTCGAAGGAAAGCATCTCGACCGTCGTCGACAGCACGAGGGGGTCGTCATCGACCACCAGGATGGATGTCGCACTGGACGGAACTGGCATGGCCGCTGCCGACGAAGATTCATGCGCCGATACATCCCCCTCGCGCCCGGACGCCTGTTCGCTGGGCCGCACCACCCGGTTGGCGATGGGAAGCCACATGTCGACGGTGGTCCCTTCGCCCGGTGAACTGCGGAGGCGCAGCGCGCCTCCGCACTGCTGCACGATGCCGTGGACCATGGACAGTCCCAGGCCGGTGCCCTTGCCCACACCCTTGGTGGTGAAGAAGGGCTCGGTGGCCCGGGCCAGCGTCGCCGGCCCCATGCCTTCGCCGGTATCGGTGATGGAAAGACGCACGTAATCGCCTGGAACGATACCCAAGGCATCGGAGTCGCGCACGATTTCCGCGCGCCCCGAGATCGTGACCGTGCCGCCGTCCGGCATCGCATCGCGCGCGTTGACGCCCAGGTTCAACAGGCAGAGTTCGAACTGGTTCGGGTCGACGAGCACCGCCGGCAACGACAAGGGGAAACTCGCCTCGATCACGACCGAGGGACCCAGCGATGTGCGCATCAGGTCGGACATCCCGTAGACGAGGTCCGCCAGGTTCACCGGTTCCAGGTGCAATTGCTGTCGCCGCGCGAAAGCGAGCATGCGCTGGGTGAGCGCGACACCGCGGCGGACACCGCTCAAGGCGTTCGTGACGAGGGTCCGGGCCTTCGCCGGAAGATCCTCGCGCTGCGTCAGCAGTTCGAGGTTGCCGTGGATCGCCATGAGCAGGTTGTTGAAATCGTGCGCCACGCCACCGGTGAGCTGGCCTACCGCTTCGAGCTTCTGCGACTGGAAGAGGGCCTCGCGGGCCTGTTCGAGGGCTCGGGCCGCGTTGCGCTGCTCGGTGACGTCACGCGTGACCTTGGCGAAACCCACGAACTTGCCCGACTCGTCGTCGATGCGGTCGAGCACCACGTGCGCCCAGAAACGACTGCCGTCCTTGCGGACGCGCCAGCCTTCGGTTTCCAGCCGGCCCACGTCCTTCGCGGCCTCCAGGTTCGACCAGGGCTCGCGGCGGGCCACGTCTTCCGGCGAGAAAAAAGCCGAGTAATGCTTTCCGATGATCTCGTCGGGCAAGTAGCCCTTGATCCGCTCGGCGCCGGAGTTCCAGCTGGAAACGTTGCCATCGGGATCGAGCATGTAGATGGCATAGTCCGCCACGCCCTGGACCAGGAGGCGGAACTGTTCGTGGCTGCGGCGAAGTTCGTCTATGTCGTCGTGTTTCATGGGTCGCCCCTTACCAAGGCGGGCAACCTACCGGCGCCGGTTTCACGAAAACGTGAAGACGCCTTCACGGCCGGGGCGATCGAAGCTCAGCTGTCGATCTGGGTGATGGAGGTCACCCTGCCCTTGACCACCTCGAACTGGATCGACTTGCCGCGCTGGAAGTATTCCAGCCGATAGCCTTCCAACCCGCCGTGGCGGGTCTCGATAGGCGTCTCGCGATCCGGCTTGCCGGCCACCTGACGAAGGCGGCCTTCGCTGTCGCCCGTGGAAATGACCTGGGAACCGAAGCGGTAGGTATCCGCGGCGGCGGCACCGATGGAAAACACGGCGAGAATGAGGGTAGCGGCGACACGCTTCATGGCGGGTTCCTTGTCTGCGTTGGCACGGAGCGTATACCCCGGTGGCCGTCCGGCCAAGATGGCGGCACCCTCGTCCGTACCTACGGTCAGGCTTTCGACACGTGGGGATTGCCCGCGACGAACCAGCGCCAGAGCAGGTCCGTGCCTTCGCGGATACCGATGCGCGCCGACCCCGGCACGAATTCCGGCGGCGGCATGCCATCGTCGACCACGGTGTAGCCATCGCGTGCCTTCACCAGATCGATGCCGTTCTGCGCGCCCGTGATGCCCAGGGCCTGGGTCAGCCGCGCCGGGCCGCTGCACAATTCGCGGTCGCGCCGGACCTTCGGTCGCGCCTCACGCATGAGTTCGATGCCAGCCAGCGGTTCCAGCGCGCGGATGAGCACGCCCGCGCCCTCGCCGTCATCGCCGCAGACGGTGTTGCAGCACCAGTGCATCCCATAGGTGAAATACACATACATGTGCCCGGGCGGGCCGAACATGACCGCGTTGCGTTTGGTCTTCCCGCGATAGGTATGCGCCGCCGGATCGATGGCGCCGCAATAGGCCTCCACTTCCACGATGCGTCCCGCGCGACCATCGGCGCACGCGAGCACCTTGTTCAGCAACTGCGGGCCGACGACACGTGGATCACGGTGGAAGAACGTGCGCGGAAGGATGTCACCCGGCCAGCGAGGTCGACGCGGTGCCATCAGGTCTCCGGTGTCTCGCCATCGGTATCCGGATCGGGCCCCGGCCGCTCCACCGGCTCGTGGTCGTAAGGCGGCGGCGAAGTGCCGGGCAGCGGTGTTTCGCTGTCCGGCACGGGACGGTGCGGTCGTGGCATGGGGCTCTCCTGTGGCGCGTGCGCCGATCAGAATACGCCAAGCAGCCAGCAGATCAGGACGATGGCCAGGATGACACCGATACCGCCGCTGGGACCGTAACCCCAGGAACTGGAATAGCCCCACGTCGGCAGGCCACCGATAAGGGCGATGATGAGGACGATGATGAGGATGGTGACGAGCATGACTGTCTCCCGGCAGTGAGGCTGCCAGCGCATCGTCGCGCGCGTCACCGTCTAGGGCGCGTGACGCGGAACCCCTTGTTCCGCGTCACGTTCAGCGAACGGACGGCCGGCGCCGGCAGGCCACCGGCCGGTGTATCAGGTGCGAACCACGTAGCAGGGCTCGTACGCCGTGCCGCCGGGGAGCTTCATGCGATGCTGCTCCACGAAGGCCTTCAGCAGGTCGTCGAGGGCACGCATGATGTCGGTCTCGCCGTCGATCACGAAGGGGCCGCGTGCCTCGATGGCCTTGACGCCCTCTTCCTTCACGTTGCCGGCGACGATGCCCGAGAACGCGCGACGAAGATCCGCGGCCAGTTCGTGTCGCGGACGGTCGCGATGCAGGGCGAGCCCGGCCATCGCTTCGTGCGTGGGCCGGAACGGCTGCTGGAAGGACAAGGGGATATCGAGCGCCCAGTTGAAGAAGAAGGCGTCCTTGTTGTCCAGCCGGTGGTTACGCACCTTGTCGATGCCCGAGACCATGGCATGCGCCACCGCGGCGGGATCGTCGATGATGATCTTGTAGTGCTTCGCCACGTCGTCGCCGAGCGCGAGGCGGAGGAAGCGGTCGATCTGCTCGAAGTACGCCGCCGAATTCTGCGGGCCGGTGAAGATCAGCGGGAACGGAATGCCCTTGTTCTGCGGCAACAGGAGGATGCCGAGCATGTAGAGGATTTCTTCCGCCGTGCCGACGCCGCCGGGGAACACGATGATGCCGTGGCCGAGGCGGACGAACGCTTCGAGGCGCTTCTCGATGTCCGGCATGATCACCAGGTTGTTGACGATCGGGTTCGGCGATTCGGCCGCGATGATGCCCGGCTCGGTCACGCCGATATAGCGATTGCCCTTGCGGCGTTGTTTCGCGTGCGCGATGGTCGCGCCCTTCATCGGGCCCTTCATCGCACCCGGGCCGCAACCCGTGCAGATGTCCAGGCCGCGCAGGCCGAGCTGGTAGCCGACGCGCTTGGTGTACTCGTACTCGTCGCGCGAGATGGAGTGGCCACCCCAGCAGACCACCAGGTTCGGGTCCACCTGCGGACGCAGGATGCGCGAGTTACGAAGGATCTCGAACACGGCATGCGTGATGCCGACGGTGTCGTCCAGGTCGAACGCGCCGGTTTCCAGCTGCGTCGACACGTAGACGATATCGCGCACCACGGCCACGAGCAGTTCGTTGATGCCGCGGATGATGCGGCCATCGACGAAGGCCTGCTCGGGTGCGTTCTTCAGTTCGATCTTGATGCCGCGATCTTCTTGCAGCACCTGCACGTCGAAATCCGGGTACTGCTCGAACATCGAGCCGGGATCGTCGGAAAGGTTGCCCGAGGTCAACACCGCCAGCGCGCAACGGCGCAGCAGCTGATGCAGCCCGGACCCGCTCGCGTCGCGCAGGCGCGCGACCTCGTTGCGGGAGAGGATGTCGAGACCGCCGGCCGGCGAGACGCGCGCACTGACGGTCTTGCCGGAAACCGGATCCCCGAACTGGATGGCATTCATGGAGTTACTGTCCTTCTGACCGCGAATTAGCGGCGAACCCCGCCCCGGGGTGGGAGCGGACCGCCTAGGATCACGCGTCGGGCGCCAAGGGGTCAAGACCGGCGCCCGCCGCCTCAAAAAGAAAGCCGGCACCCTCGCGGGTACCGGCCTTCGGGTCGTGCAGCGAATCCTTCGCTTAGAACGTGTAGCGCACGGTCAGCATGGCGGACCAACGCGAGACCGGGTTGACCTTGGTCGCGCTGTTGTCGGTCGGGGCGTCGTAGATCGACTTCGTGCCCGGCTGGTAATTACCGTTGGAGTCCGTCGGCAGGTTGTAGATGTACTTGCCCGTGGTCGGGTCCACGCCACCGAAGGCGGCAAGATTACGCGTATACGGGAAGCCCACGTACGACTGCTGGCCCCAATCCTTGTTCACCAGGTTCAGGAAGTTGTAGATGTCGAGGCGAATCTCGCCCTTGTTGCCCTTGAAGATGCCGGGCACTTCCTGGCTGATACCGAGATCGATCTGGTTGACCCAGGCGGCCTTGGTGGCGTTGCGGCCGGCGATTTTGCCCTGGCGCTTGCGCAGGTAGTTGTCGTCCTGGATGTACTGGTAGAACTGGTCCTGCAACTGTTGCGAGGCGGCACCCGTGCCGGCAGCGTTACGCAGGATCACGTCGCCACGGTTCGGGATATAGGCCAGGTCGCGCGAGTAGCTGTCGCCGTTGGCATCGTTCGAGAACACCCAGCTGTACGGCACGCCGTCATGACCGTCGTAGAACGCGCTGATGGTCGTGGCGTAGTCGCCGAAGAACTTGTGCTGCCAGGTCAGCGAAGCATTCAGGCGCTTGCCGATGTTGGTGTTCGAGGTCGACGCCACGTCTTCGTTCGGGTTCGTCCAGGCGCTGTTCGAATAGTTCGAGCTGGCCTGGCTAGAGGTACCCGGGTTGACTTCGGTCGCATGCGCACCCGTCGCCGACACACTCCATGCCCAACCGTTCTCGAGAGCCTTGCTGAACGACAGGGTGACCGAATCGGCCTTGCCCTTCGAGGTGTTGGTCAGGTATGTGACGGCCTGGGCGAAACGGTTGTCCGAACGCGCGCGGGCGTTGTTGCCGGTCACGGACGCGCCAACCGCAAGATTCGCATTGGAAGCGCAATTGGTCGCTGCCGCGCCACCAACGGCCTGAGCGCCGCCGATGCACGAGAAATACGTGTTGCGACCGTCCGGCAGGATGCCCGTCGGGTTACCGATGTTGAGGTTCTGGTAGAAGATGCCATCGCGGGTATCGAGGTGCTGCCACTCGATGCTGGCGATGATGCCGTCCCACGGCAGTTCGCGATCGAAGGCGAGCGACGACTTCCACACGCTCGGCAGCTGGAAGTCCTTGTCAATCGTATCGACTGCCATCTGCGGCACGGTGCCGGCGCCGCTGGTGTTCTGAGCGAGCGGATTCGGGCTGAAGGCCGGGCACGGGATATTTGGACCGTTGCCGAGCTTGCAGGTGCCATTGGTCTGGCGGTTATACGAGTAGGTGACGACGTTGATACCGTTGTTCTGGTACGGGTTCGTCATCCACACGGTCGGCGGATCGGACTGGAACAGGCCAACGCCACCGCGCAGCTGCGTCTTGTATTCGCTGTCGAAGGTGTAGTTGAACGACAGGCGCGGCTCGACGAGCTGGCTGCCGTTGACCGTGTTGGCGTTGCTGAAGCCGTACTTCTGCGCGAACGTGGCGTTGTAGAGCGGCTTGTCGTCGGTCAGGTACTTGTTGACGCGGACACCGAACTGCACCGAGAGGTTGTCGCTCGCCTGCCAGGTATCCTGCAGGAAGAACGTGTGGCGACGGAGTTCCCACTGCCCGGCGATGTCGTTGAGCGAATAGCCCGGCGCCGGCTGGTACAGCGAATAGTTGGTGTAGCGACCGGCGGCAAGGTTGGCGTAGCCGTCGTAGATGTATGAACCGAACTCGGTACGACCGAACAGGTTGTAGATGCGGTTACGCTCCCACTCGAAACCACCCTTAATGGTGTGATCGCCGAGGTACAGCGTGCCAGCCCACATGGCGTTCAGCGTCTTCACCGACGCCGCGTTGTAGTGGCTGAACTGATCTTCGCCAAGGAAGATCGACGGGCCCGAGGTACCGATGCCCTGGTTGACACGGACCTGGACCATCGGCTGCTGCGTATCCACCGAGCGATTCAGCGAGTAATCGCTGTAGCCGACCTTGGTTTCCGACGAGAACACGTCGTTCCAGTCATCGAACGACTGCAAGGTGTAGTTCTTGATGTCGGAGTTGACCGTGTACCAGTAGCTGGACAGGCCGATGCCGTTGGTCGAGTTGCCCTGCGGGTTCGGCTTGACTTCCTTGGTACGCGAGTACGCAAGGTTCATGCGGTGACCGTCGGTGATGTTCCAGTCGATCTTCGCGATGTAGCGCTTGTCGGTCAGCGTACCGGCGTTGGCGCCGACGCTACCCGGGACGAGACCCACGCCGTTCGCGGCGGCGATGGTGCGGTCGAGATCGGTCTGCGAGATCTTGTTCGCGGTCGAGTTGGCCAGGGTCGGATCGAGCCCGGTGACGGCACCCGAGCTCAGGCCGGTGACTTCTTCCTTCTCGTAGCCGGCGAAGAAGAACAGCTTGTCCTTGATGATCGGACCGCCGACGGTGGCACCGGCCGTCCAGTTACGGTCGAATTCGGTGTAGTCCTTGCCACGATCGAGCCAGCCGGCTTCGCCGACCATGCTGCTGGCATTCTTGAAACCGTAATAGGCCGAGCCGTGGAACTCATTGGTACCCGACTTGGTGACGGCGTTGATTTCGGCGCCGATCGTGTCCGAAGCGACGTCGTAGTTGGCCGTGGAGATGTTGAACGAATCGATGGTATCCATCGACACCGGGGAGCCGACGGTCGGCATGCCGGTGGAGTTCAGGCCGAACGGGTCGCCCACGCCCAGACCATCGACCTTGATGCTGTTCAGTCGCGAGTTCTGGCCATTCGCCGAAATGGCGCCCGTGCCGTGGTCGACGTTGACGCGGGGATCGAGGCGCGCGATGTCCGCGATGTTGCGGCTCGGCGAGGGCGTGGCCTTCAGCTGCGCCTGCGAGATATTGGTGCCAAGGCCCTTGTTTTCCGAGGAAAACTGGCCGGATACAGCGGAGACGGTGACCGCACCGAGAGCGGTTGCGTCAGCGGCATTCGCCACGGCGCCGGCGGTCAGGTTGACCGAAGTGTCCGCGCCCAGCTGCAGGTACACATTGTCCTGGCGAACCGACGGGCTGCCTTCCTTCGTCGCCGTCACGTCGAACGGACCGCCGACGCGCAGGCCCTGGGCCGAATAACGGCCGCTCGCGTCCGTGGTGGTGGTCTTCGTGGTGCCCGAGGGCTCGTGGACGATCACGACGGTGGCATTGGCCACCGGCTGGCCGGCGGCGTCCAGCACGCGGCCGCTGATCGTCGAGGACGTTTCCTGCGCGAACGCAGGCACCGCGAAGAGCGATGCGATCGCCAGCGGCAGGAGTTTGGCGCGGATTCGGCTATTCATCTAATGGTCGACCCTGTGGCTTGCAACGAAAAAAGTTTTGGCCAAACGAATGGCTACCTGGCAGTGGGCCGGGTGCTGCGTTCGTTTGAGCTTTCCCCAATCTTTGGCTGTGTCGTCTCGTGTGATCCCGGTCACATCCATGAGCCCGGTGGCGACAGTTGTTAAGCCAACTTTAACGGCATTGTATGACAGATTTGTAACGTTTTCACGCCGGTTTGATAAATACCACTTTTTCCTACGCGGGCTGTTTTTTCTTCTAACACTTTGTTATTTAACTATATTTATTTTCACCAGGGCGAGTTGATGGCGGGAGTCGAGAAGCCACCGGGTCGCGCTCGCAGTGTTTCACGGGAGCCGCCCTCGCAAGCTCCTCCGACATGCCTATGAGGTTTCGCGGAGATTCGCAGGCCTTGGCGGGCCGGGTGGGGAGCCGACCCTGTCGGCGATGGGGTTTGCCGTAACCTGGCCCGCTGCCGCGGGATCGCCGACAAGGTCGGCTCCCACAGTTAGTCCCACAACCGGTCCCACAACTGGTCCCACAACTGGTCCCATAGTCGATCCCATGGTCGGTCCCACAGTTGGTCCCACAGCCGGTCCCATAGTCGGTCCCTTAGTCGGTCCCTTAGTCGGTTCCATGGTCAGTTCCATAGCCAGCTCCATGGTCGGTTCGACGACCGGTGCCATAGCCGGTCTCATCGTTCGGCGAGGTCCCAGTTCGGCGAAAAAAAACGCCCCTCTTTCGAGGGGCGTCGGGGTCGCGGCCTTTCGGCCCTGCGCGCTGCGGTTTTCGTCAGAAGAACGAGGCGCCGAAGGTCACCATGAAGGTGCGTTCCTGCAGGATCGAGTAGTACGGGGCCGCGGCGTAGAGCGTCGTTCCGTTCGCGTCCTTGGTCTTGGCCGGGTTGCTGGCCAGGAAGGCGGAAACGTTGCCTGCATAGGTGAGAGCCTTGCGGTCGGCCAGGTTGAACAGGTTGACCTTGATGTACGGCTTGCGGAACCACGGCGAGAAGTCGTCGAAGTTCCAGCCGGTGCCCAGGTCGATCGTGGCGTAGCCACCCACCCGCTCGGTGTTCGACCAGTCGCCCCAGATCGCGCCCTGGTACTTGGCGCTAAGCGAAGCCCAGAACGGACCATTGGCGTAGTCGATCGCGACATAGCCCGAATTCTTCGGCACGTTGAGCAAGGTCTTGCCCTTCGTGTTGTAGATGCCGTCGCCCAACGAGTCGAGGTTGTCCTGCATCAGGGCGCGCGCGTACGAATAGTTCGCGTACACCGTCCAATGGTCGTCCAGCTTGAAGCTGCTCTCGGCATTGAGGCCGCGCATATGCACCTTCGGCAGCTGCGTATAGACCGTCAATGCGGTCGTCTGATCGAAACCGGAGACCTGCTTGTTGTTGAGGTTGGACGCATAAGCGTCGACGTTCGCCGAGATGCGCTCGCCGTAGAAGCGCCAGCCCAGGTCGGCGGTGGTCGAGGTTTCCGGCTTGTTCGGCAGCGCGGCGGCAGCCGACGTGCCATAACCGTACAGGGCGTTGCTCAACAGCGCACCGTTGATCGGTGCACGGAACGTCTTGCCGATGCCGAAATAGAACTGGTTCTCGTCGTTGAGCTGGTACTTCACTCCCGCCGTGGGCGTGAACTTGTGGAAGGTCGCCGTAGGCGACGCGTCGAACTGCGCATTCGTCGTGGTCACCTTCCCCGCCGCGCTGATCGAGCCGATCGAGTTCGGGTATTCGGCGATATAGCCATCACGCTTGGTCCACACGTACGCCAGGCTGCCGGAGAACGTCCATTGGTCGTTCGGCGTCCAGTTGTCGGTGACGAAGGCCTTCTCGTTCGTGGTGGTGGTGTACTGGTCGTACACCTTCTGCACCTTGCCGTCCGGATAGCGGATCAGCACGTCCCTGCCCCAGGTATCGACCGGCACGCCGGTCGACGGGTCCACCGGGACCAGCACCTGGCCTTGCTGCTGGCGCGGACGCTCGTACCACACGCCGTATTCCAGGCTGTTGTTGTCACTCAGGTCCTGGTTGAGCTTCGCGATCACGCCGGGACGGTAGGTGTACGAATAGCTCAGCGAGTTAACCAGCTTCGTGCCGCCGATCTTGCCATCGCCATCGAGGTCGACGTTCACCGACTTGAAGTAGTTGTCGTTGGCTAGCGGATTCTCGGTAACCGTGCTGCCGCTGCCACCGCCGCCGTAGCCATACTGAAAATACGGGACGACAGACAGGCGCATGCTGTCACTGAGGGTGAACTCGCCGTCGAGGCTGGCGAGGTAGTTGCGGAACGGGTTCTGGTGCAGCGCGTAATAGTTGCTGCTGGTGCTACCCGGGGTATACGTGCCGAGGTAGCTCTGCTTGTAGTCGGCGGCGGCCTGGGCCTTCGTCAGCGACTCGTAGTTGGTCTTGACCTCGCGGTTGTATTGCAGCGAGAACGAGATGGAGTTCTTGTCGTCGATCTGCCAGACCGACTTGCCGTCGACCTTGGTCACCTTCGACTTGCCGCGGCCGCGCCACAGGTTCGTTTCGTTGTTGGAATACGACAACCACGAACGCACGGGGCCGAGGTCGCCCGTATTGAGGCGCACGAACGTGCGGTGGTAGCTGTTGTCGCCCAGGGTCTGGCTGAAGTCCAGGCCGGCCTGGTGCGACGGATCGACCGTCACCCAGGCGATGGAGCCACCGGCCGCGCCGGCGATCGGGGAATCATTGTCCGGATAACCCTGCTGGACGGTGATGTCGCCCATGTTCTCGGTATCGCCGTATTCGGACGAGTAGATCTTGTAGTTGCCGCTGTCGTTGATCGGCGCACCGTTGACCGTCACACCGATTTCGTCGAGCGGAAAACCCCGGACGCTGGCGTTGCCGTCGTTGAGGCCGGTGTAGTCGTCGGTGGACGACACCACGCCCGGGATCGAGTTGATCGCCTGCACGAAGGTGGCACCCGGCGCCGCCTTGACGATGGCCTCGCGGGACACCGTGGAAACGGCTTTCGGCGCGTCCTGGATGGACATCAGGCCGCCGCCGAGGGCCAGCGAGTTGGCCTTCACCTGCACCTCGCTCATCTGCTGGGTGGCGCGGCGCGTGGCGTTGTCGTTCGTCGTGTTCGAGCTGCTCGCCACGTTGGAACGTTGCGGCTGCGTGCCGGTGGCCTCGGTATTCTGCGCGTCCTGGGCCAACACGGCGCCTGCGGCCACGAAAAGCGTCACGGCGATCGCGGCCGAAAGGGAATTGCGGTTCATCGACTGGTTTCCTGAAGAGGATATTTGTTTGGTGGGCCCTTCCCGAGGCCGCGCGAAATCATTCGATCCGTCACTGGAAATAATGGTTTTCGTAATTAATTGGCGATTATCTCTGCGTCGATAGTTATTACGTTTGCGCAAGAAAAAACGTTTTCTCCGGACACGGCGAATCGCCCGGCAACATGGCCGGGACGAAAAAACACCGAATGACCCACTGAGCACCCAAGTCACTGACGTGGGCGACGTTTATCTCTTAGCGAGGCAATACCCTAACACTGCCGAATGACAGTTTAGCGATTATCTGACACTTCCCATCGGCGGGAAACAGGCTAGTTCTACACGAGCCAACGTGCCTCGAAAAACCGGCCGACCGGAATACCTTCCGGCCGGTCCGGACGAATCAATCCTTGCCGAGGTAACGCGAGCGCTTCGCCGGCTTGAGCGACGCGAGGTCGAGCATCACGAGCCCGTCGACGCAACCGGCGAATTCGGGATCCTCGCCGAACGCGAGGAACTGCACGCCCTGCGGCTCGACCAGGTCGACGTACTGGCGGTAAAGCACCGGCAAGGTCACGCCGAGGGCATCGAGGCGATGCTTCAGCTTGCCGAGGCCTTGGGCGGGATCGAGGCCTTCCAGTTCGCGGCGTACCGACTCGATGGTGGCTTCCGGAATCACGAACGGCTGGCGTGCGGCGGCCAGGCCCTGCACGCCGAAGAAATGCTGGTGCGCGGCGGCGATCCATTCGCGCGCCTCTCGCGGCATGCTCACCGACATGCTCACGGGCCCGAACAGGTAACGCAGTTCGCGATGCCGTTGCAGGTAGAGGCCGATGCCCTGCCAGAGTTGATCGAGCGCCCGTGAGCGCCAGTAGGCGGGTGCGATGAAGCTGCGTCCGAGCTCCAGGCCCTGGGCGAGGCGTGACTCCAGTGCCGGCGAATAATCGAACAGGCTGGAGGTGTACAGCGCGCTCATGCCGTACTGGGTGATGAGGCGGCCGCCATGACCGAACCGGTACGCACCCACGATGCGCAAGGCCTTGGCGTCCCACAATACGAGGTGCTCGTAGAGCGGATCGTAGGCGTCGAGATCGCGGCGCTTGCCGGTACCCTCACCCACGCGTCGGAAGGTCAACTCACGCAGGCGTCCGATCTCGCGCATGGCGTAGCTGTCGCTGGAGCCTTGCAACAGCAGGATGCGCTTGCCATCGGGAAGTTCGGCCAGCAATTCGGCCTTGTCCAGTTCGGCGACCACGCGCTCCACGGGCTCGGGATGCGCCAGCGGGGTTTGTCCACCGAAAACGAGGCCGCGCTGGCGTGCGACGCGATACACGTGCCGGCGCATCAGCTTGGCCGCCCGCTCGGACGAACCGCCACTGGCCTGTTTCAATTCCTCGGAGTCGACGAGCTTGCCGATGCGGAAACCCACCCGCTGCTTGCCCGAGGTAGCCTCGCGCGGAAGCATCGCCGTGCTCAGCGGCTTGGCCAACATCGACAGTCCGTAGAAGGCGACCGAATTGCGCGCGGCGATATGCACCGGAAGCACCGGCACGCCGGCGCGCATGGCGATGCGCGCGAAGCCGTCCGACCACTTGCCATCGCGCACGCCGCCGGGGCGCATGCGCGACACTTCGCCCGCCGGGAACATGATGAGCACCTCGCCCGCCTCGACCGCGCGGAACACGGCGCGCATCCTGGACGTGGCGCCTTTGCCGAAGACATCCACCTTCAGCAGCAACGATCCCAGTTGCGGCACCGCCGACAGCACGTCGTTACCGAGGATGCGGACATCGCGGCGGACCGAACCGATCAGCTGGATGAGGGCGATCGCGTCGACCATGCCCAGCGGATGGTTGGCCACGACGATCAGCGGCCCTTCGACAGGGATGTTCTCGCGTTCGCGTTCGGTGACGCGACAGCTGACGCCGAGGTAATCCAGCGTCTTCTCGCAGAATTCGAAACCTTGCGCGGGGCCGGCAAACGCCAGCGTGCGATTGAAGCGGTCTTCGTGGGCCAGGGTTTCCAGCATGCCGACGAGCGGCTTGCGGAGACGAGGGTGCTGGGCCAGCCATGGCATGCGCTCCAGCAGGGTCTGATCGATGCTCAGCATGACTTGGGATCCCTTGACGTCGAACGATGGCTACCTTGCCGGGCCGGTGCGGAGTCGTGATTTCTCATAGTGCCTTCGAACATCCTCTTTGCCCCTGAGAGGGCTTTCGACCCATGCCCGGTGCCAGGAGCTTTCCTGGCCCCGGCCATGCTCGCGGGCAATTATGACAGTAACCCTACCGCCACGTATGTTCTTGCGGCAATCACCCTGACGTATCAAACCGCCAGGTGCAGATAGGCCGAAATGCCGGCGAGGAACATCTGCACCGACAAGGCGATGAGCAGCATGCCCATGAGCCGCTCCAGGGCCGTGAGGACGCTCTCGCCCAGCCAGCGGAACAGGAAGGTGGAACTGAGCAGGATGATCGCGGTGGTCAGCCAGGCCAGGAACAGGGCGATGCCCCATTCCGCCGTGCGGCCAGGCTGGGAATTGGTCAGCAGCAGGAGGGCGGCCATGGCCGAGGGGCCGGCGACGCCGGGGATGGCCATCGGCACGATGAAGGGCTCGCCCTCCCCCGTCTTGCCGAACACGCCACCTTCCACCGGCGGGAAGACCATGCGGATGCCGATGAGGAACAGCACGATGCCACCGGCGATGCTCACCGATTCCTGGCGCAGCTGCAGCACCTTGAGGATGTACTGGCCGCCAAGCAGGAAGGCGACCAGGACGACCAGGGCGATGAGCAACTCGCGCACCATCACCTTGCGCCGGCGCTGCGGCGGCACGTCCTTCAGCAGGGCGAGGAACAACGGGATATTGCCCAGCGGATCCATGATCAGGAACAGCAGGATGCCCGCGGACAACGTCGTCATCTGCGCTTCCATGGGGGAGAACTCCTGTGGCAGGTCAGTGGATGGGGCGTAGATCGAGCACGGCGCCCCGCGCATCCGCGCCGGCACCGGAAAGCAGGTAGACGATGGCATCGGCCGCGGCGGTGGGCAGCGGTTTTTCCAGCGTGTTCTCGCCGTAATACGCCGCGCGACGCAAGGCGGTGCGCATTGGCATGGGCAACAGCGTATGCACGCGCATGGGGCCGCGGCCGTTCTCGGCGTGCAGCACCGCGGCCATGCGCTCCACCGCGGCCTTGGAGACGCCATAACCGCCCCAGTGGGCACGCGAAAGCAGTTCCGGATCGTCCAGCACGAAAACCACGGCGCTGTCCGGGGCCCGCGTGAGCAAGGGCATGCATGCCTGGGTCAATGCGAACGGCGCCGACACGTTCACCTGCATCGCGCGCAGCCAGTCGTCAGGCTTGTGCATCGCGATGGGGGTCAACTCGTTGAAGTGCGCGGCGGCATGCACGATGCCGTCGAGGCGGCCGAACTCGCCCTCGATGCCTTCGGCCAGCGCGGCGTAATCCGCGGGCGTGGCGCTTTCCAGGTCCAGCGGATGGATCACCGGTTCGCTGCCGCCGAGCGCGACGAGTTCGTCGTAGCGTTTCTCCAGCGCGCGTACCTTGCGCCCGGTGATCACCACCGTGGCTCCCGCGCGAATCGCCGCTTTCGCCGTTTCGCCGCCGAGGCCGCCGGTGGCACCGGTGACGATCACCACGCGGCCCGCGAGCGCTCCTGGCGCCACGGACCAGTCCTCGGGCAAGCGGGTGGAGTGCAAGGCGTTCACGTCGCGGCTCCGGCCACGTCGGCCGCCATGCGCTTCAACTCGCCCGCGGCGTGCAGGTCTTCGACGATATCGCAGCCGCCGATGAATTCACCCAGAAGGAACAACTGCGGGAACGTCGGCCAGTTCGAATAGTGCGGCAAGCCCGCGCGGATTCGCGGATCGGCCAGCACGTTCACCGCGTGGAACGCCGCGCCGGCCGCCTGCAAGGCTTTCACGGCGCGATCGGAGAAGCCGCAGGTCGGGTATTCCGGCGTGCCTTTCATGAAAAGCACGATCGGGTGGGCCGCCACGATGGCCTTGATCTCGTCTACGACGTCCATAGCTCGGTTTTCATCATTAGAATGCGACTAGTTGCATAGTGTAGCAGCGCACGGCCTGACGCCCCCTGCCTACGCCCTTTCCCCCAGCCACCGCTAAGGAGTCCCGCAATGGCGTTCGAACTTCCCCCGCTCCCGTACGAAAAGAATGCCCTGGAGCCGCACATCTCCGCTGAGACCCTGGAATTCCACCACGGCAAGCACCACCAGACCTACGTCACGAACCTCAACAACCTGATCAAGGGGACGGAGTTCGAGGGCAAGAGCCTGGAAGACATCGTCAAGACCTCGTCCGGCGGCATCTTCAACAATGCGGCGCAGATCTGGAACCACACCTTCTACTGGCACTCGATGCGTGCCCCGGGCGGCGCCGAGCCTCCGGCGAAGCTGGCCGACGCACTGACCAAGGCTTTCGGTTCGGTCGACAAGTTCAAGGAAGAATTCGCCAAGCAGGCCGCCGCCAACTTCGGCTCGGGCTGGACCTGGCTGGTGCAGCGTCCGGACGGCTCCCTGGCGATCGTCAACACGTCGAACGCCGCCACCCCGATCACCGGCAGCGACAAGCCGCTGTTCACGGCCGACGTGTGGGAACACGCGTATTACATCGATTACCGCAACGCCCGTCCGAAGTACCTGGAAGCGTTCTGGAACATCGTGAACTGGGATTTCGCGGCGAAGAACCTCGCCTGATCCCCATGGGGCGGTTTCAGCGCCCTAGCTACGAAATGAGAAAGGCCGGGTCGCGAGACCTGGCCTTTTCGTTACCCGCCGAGCCATGCCCATGCGGGAACCCCTACGGAGCCCCTGAAGAAACCTCCGTGGGAGCTCGCCTCCGTGGGAGCCGCTTCAGCGGCGATCCCGCGCTAGCGGGCCAGTTCGAGGCAAGCAACCATCGCCGCTGAAGCGGCTCCCACAGGACCTTTTCGCAGGGGGTTTTTCCCCAGAAGGGGCCTTCTACAGAAGAGGCTTTCCACAGGGGCCCTCTCGGCCCCGTGCCTCGACCGCTTAGCCCAGCGCCTCGACAGCCGGGGCCACCTGTTCTTCCCGCCCCAGCGCGGCCCCCACCTCCACCAGCTTCGCCCGCAGGCTGCCGGCATCGGTGGCGCAGATCGTCGCGTGGCCTACCTTGCGACCGGGACGGGCTTCCTTGCCGTAGTCGTGCCAATGGCCGTCGACGGCGGACAGCACCGGCGCCGGGTCGGGCATCTCGCCGATCCAGTTGAGCATGGCGCTGGCCCCGCGCACGCCGGTGTCTCCCAGCGGAAGGCCGAGCACGGCGCGGATATGGTTCTCGAACTGGCTGGTATGCGCACCCTCGATGGTCCAGTGCCCCGAGTTGTGCACGCGCGGCGCCATCTCGTTGCCCAGCAACTCGTTACCGCGGACGAACAATTCCAGCGCGAACACGCCGACGTAATCCAGCCGTTCGGCGATGGCCCGCGCATGGGCGACGGCCTCGTGTTCCAGCGCATCGGAAGTACCCGGCGCGGGCGCCAGGCTCAGCGAGAGCACGCCGTCCACATGCCAGTTACGGGTGAGCGGCCAGGTGCGGAACGCGCCGTCGCGGCCGCGCACGGCCAGTACGGACAATTCGCGATCGAACGGGACGAAGGCCTCCAGGATCAGCCCATGCCGGGACGCGGCGTCGCCGAGCGCCGCCCAGGCGGCATCGATATCCGCCGGAACCTTCAACCGGAACTGCCCCTTGCCGTCATAGCCGAGGCGGCGCGTCTTGAGGATCGCAGGGAGGCCGATGCGGCCGACCGCCGCGACCAGGTCGTCGCGGGTATCGACCACGGCGAATTCCGGCGTATTCAGGCCGGACTCGCGGAACAAGGTTTTCTCGGACAGCCTGTCCTGGGCCACGGCCAGGGCGCGCGGGTTCGGAAACACCTTGACCAACCCGGCGAGCCGTTCGGCCGTCGCCGCGGGCACGTTCTCGAAGTCGAAGGTGACCACGTCCACCTGCCTGGCGAATTCCGCCAATGCCGTTTCGTCGTCCCAGGGGGCGACCACCAGCCCGGACACCTGCCCGGCGCAGGCATCGGCGGCGCCGTCGACCGCGAGCGTACGGATGCCCAGCGGGGCCGCCGCCAGGGCCAGCATGCGGGCGAGCTGCCCGCCACCGAGGATACCGACGGTGGGGAGCGTGCGGCTCATGTGCGCGGGTCCGGATGGTCGAGGACGGACCGGGTCTGCGCGGCACGGAAGTTGTCCAGCGCTTCGGCCACGGCCGGATCGTGCAGTGCCAGCACGGACGCGGCGAGCAAGGCCGCGTTGGTGGCGCCGGCGCGCCCGATGGCCAGGGTGCCCACCGGCACGCCGGCCGGCATCTGGGCGATCGAAAGGAGGGAATCCATGCCGTTGAGGGCCTTGGACTGCACCGGCACGCCGAACACCGGCAGGGCCGTCTTCGCCGCGATCATGCCCGGCAGATGGGCCGCCCCGCCGGCACCGGCGATGATCACCTGGATGCCCCGCGCGCGGGCCGTTTCGGCGTAGTCGAAAAGCAGGTCGGGCGTGCGGTGCGCCGACACGACGCGGACCTCGTGGACGATGCCCATGCGGGTCAGCGTGGCGGAGGCGTGCTCCATGGTTTCCCAGTCCGAACGCGAACCCATCACCACGCCCACGCGCGGCGCGTTCGCTTCGTTACCCTCGTTGGAAGTCATGGCCCGAGCACCCAAAAGTCGCTATTGTAAAGGCATTCCCGTTTATCAGGTTGGCCCCCGGGGCCACTTCCCATGGACAAGCGTCTACTCGACATCCTCTGCTGCCCTGTCAGCAAACGCCCGCTGCGCCCCCTCACGGCGACCGAGCGCGACCAGCTCAACGGAGCGATCCGCGCCGGGGCGGTCGACACGGTCGCCGGCGAGAAAGTCGCCGACCCGATCACCGAGGGGCTCATCACCACCGACGGCCAGCTGGTCTACCGGGTGGAAGACGGCATTCCCGTCATGTTGCCCGAGGCAGGCATCGGCACCCTCCAGTTGTCGGGCTTCGCGCCAGAAACGGGTCGCGCCTGAAATCCGTGACGCGAGTCACGCTATAAAGCATTGGTTCCCGCACAATGACGCTTCAGGCGGGGGCCAGAACATCCAGGATGCGCGATGAACAACGCGAGCGAGCCGTCCAACGTCGTCGATCTCAGTCAGCGCCTGGACCCGCGCAGTGAGAGCGTGGGCGCGTTGCTGGTGACGGTGCGCGGGCTGGCCACGAAGCGCCTGCACGCCCTGGCGTCGAACATGTTCGAGAACATCGACGACGCCCTGTTCGACCTCGCCGAGAAGGCCGAGAACAACGCGGCCCAGACCCAGTTCTTCGACGGCATGCGCGAGGTCCGCAAGAAGCGGGCGATCGTCGAGCGCACCTTCCTCGGCCAGGTCGCGCGCGACCTGGCCGATTTCTCCGCGGGCCGCACCCGGGCCCCGGACGCCGACGGCACCGGCCGGCCGCTCGCCAATATCGAACTCAGCCTCGTCGGCGAAAACGAACTGGAAGAATCCCTCGCGATCACCAGCATGATCGGCAAGAACGAGCAGCGCCTGGCGCGCGCCCTGTTCGCCGTGAACCAGCGGCTGTCGGTGATCTGCGGCGGCAACAAGATGGACGACGCATCCAACCCGGTCGGGCCGGCCTCGCTGGCCGGCGCGTTCCGCCAGGCCATGCGCGAGCTGATGGTCGAGGTCCGGGTCAAGCTGATCATCTACAAGCTGTTCGACCGCTACGTGCTCGCCGGCATCGACGAGCTCTACGACGACATCAACAATGAACTGGCCAGCGCCGGTGTCCTGCCGCAGCTGCGCCACGAGATATCCACCCGGCGTAGCGACGCGCCGGCACCGATCGGCCCGGTCTCCGCGGCCGCCGTGCCGCAGGCGTCCGCCACGCCGGTGACTGACGCCGCCGCCGCGGAATTCATGCAGTCGCTGCATGCGCTGTTCTCGGCGCGTCGCGACAGCGTGCCGGCGGTGGGCGGCCCCATGGGCACCCCGCTGCCGACCGGCCCCCTGCCCAGCCCGGCGGAATTGCTCGGCGCGCTGACCCTGTTGCAGAGCCAGATCGCCACGCTGCCGAACACCGCCGCGCCGCTCGCCACCCAGGCCGACGTCAGTCGTGACGTGGCCCAGTTGAAGGAACAGCTTCTCGCCCAGATCGGGCAACTGCGTGGCCAGCAGACCGCGCATGTGTCGGGCATGGACGAGGACACCATCGATCTCGTCGGCATGCTTTTCGAGTTCATCCTCGAGGACGACAACCTGCCGACGGAAATGCAGGTGCTGCTCGCGCGCCTGCAGATCCCCTACCTCAAGGTGGCGCTGCTCGACCGCCGGATGTTCGCGCACAAGTCGCACCCCGCGCGCCAGCTGCTCGACGCGCTCGCCGACGCGGCGAAGGGATGGTCGGCCGAAGCGGACCGCGACGGACGTCTGTTCGACAAGATGAAGTCGATCGTCGAACGCCTGTTGCACGACTTCGACGACGACACGGCGATCTTCACCCGCCTTGCCGGCGAACTGCAGGACTTCCTCGACGTCAGCCGCAAGCGCGCCGAACTCGCCGAGCAACGCGTCGCCGAGTCCACGCGTGGCCGCGAGAAGCTCGAGCAGGCGCGCCGCCGGGCCGCGCAGGAAATCGTCGGCCGTATCGGCGGGGCTTCGCTGCCGCCGCTCGTCTACGGCGTACTGACCCGTGCGTGGGCCAACTACATCGTGCTCACCCTGCTCCGCCAGGGCGAGGAATCCCAGGAATTCCGCGACTCGCTGCGCTTCATCGACGATTTCATCGCCAGCGCGCAGCCGGTGCACGACCTCAATGGCCGGCGCGACCTGCGCGCGATGCTTCCCGGCATCGAGCGCTCGTTGCGTCGCGGCCTCGCGGCCGTGGCCTTCCAGGAAACCGACACGGAACAGCTGCTGGGCCAGTTGCACGCGTTCTACCGCCAGCAACTCGGCGAGGCCGTGGGCGAGACCGTATCGGGGACCATCGTCGCCAGCGTGATGCCACTGCCCGAGGCCATCCAGGCCATCGAGGAACCGGTAGCCGAATCGGAACCGGACGACGAGGTCGATTCCCTGCTCGACGAAGCCTTCGACGAGCGCAATCTCGCCCAGGCGCGCGAGTTGAAGGTGGGCCAGTGGCTGGAGTTCACCGCCGCCGATGGCACCACCGATCGCGCCAAGCTGTCGTGGATCAGCCCGATCAGCGGCCGCTACCTGTTCGTGAACCGCCGTGGCCTGAAGGTCGCCGACCACAGCCTCGCCGGCCTCGCGCAGGCCTTCGCCAGCGGCACGGCGCGCGTGCTCGATTCCACGCTGTTGTTCGACCGCGCGATGGACGCGATCGTGGAAAAGCTTCGCCAACCCGAATAAGGTAGCGGCCTCTTCCACGGACGCCGCCAGCCGATGAGCCCTGCCGATCCGCAACACCTGGCCGACGCGCTACCGTCGGCGAGCGAGGTCCTTGCCGATGTCGAACGCGCCTTCGTCGAAGACGTGGGGCCGGGTGACGCCACGGCCGACCTGCTCGATGCGAAGGCGACCGCCACCGCCGTGCTGACCTGCCGCGAAGATGCCGTGCTGTGTGGCGCGGCGTGGTTCGAGGCGTGCTTCCGCAAGCTCGATCCAGACGTGCGGGTGGAATGGCTGGTCCACGACGGCGACCGCGTGGCGGCGGGAGCGACGGTGTGCCGCCTGGCGGGCAAGGCGCGGTCGCTGGTCACGGCCGAACGGTCGGCGCTCAATTTCCTGCAACTGCTGTCGTCGACGGCCACTGTCACCGCGCATTACGTGGATGCGCTGGCGGGCACCCGCACGCGCATCCTCGACACGCGGAAGACCATCCCCGGCCTGCGACGCGCGCAGAAGTACGCGGTGCGCTGCGGCGGCGGCACGAATCATCGCATCGGCCTGTTCGACGCGATGATGCTGAAGGAAAACCACATCATCGCCGCCGGCGGCATCCCGGCCGCCGTGCGTGCCGCGCGCATGATCCACCCGTCTCTCCCTCTGATCGTGGAAGTGGAAACCCTCGACGAACTGGCCGAGGCGATCGCCGCCGACGCCGATCGCGCCTTGCTGGACAATTTCACGCCAGCCATGCTCAAGGAAGCCGTGGAGTACACGGCGGGACGCATTCCGCTGGAGGTCTCCGGCAACGTGGAGCTCGACACCGTCCGCGCGATCGCGGAAACGGGGGTGGATTTCATCTCCAGCGGCGCGCTGACCAAGCATGTCCGGGCGATCGACCTGTCCCTGCGGCTGGACGTGAAGCACTGACGGCCGCCAGGGACTTGTGGTCGGCGCAACCGGGCCACACACTGACCCCATGTCTTCCTTCACCGATCTCTTCTGGCTCTTCGCCCTCGCCGCCGGCATCGCAAGCTGGTACCGGCTGACCCGTGCACGCGAAGTCGCCGTGAAGGCGGCGACGGCCTTGTGCAAGCGGCACGGCCTGCAATTGCTCGACCAGAGCGTAGGCCTGCGGTCGATCCGCTTACAGGGTGTCGACGGCGTACGCCGTCTGGAACGCTGCTACGGGTTCGAGGTGAGCGAGGATGGCCAATCGCGGCAGGCGGCACGCCTGTGGATGGCCGGGAACGAGGTGGCCAGCTTCTCGTTGCCGCTGTCGGGGTCGCCGGAGCTGGAGACCGTGGTGGCGACCGATTCGGTGGTACACACCGGCAACGTCATCTCGCTGGCGGACCGTCGGCGGCTCCACTGAGCCGCCAGCGTATTACTTGACCACTCGAAGATGCGGCGCGCCCCGCTTCGGGCGGTCGTCGTCGCCCCCGGCCTGCGGCGGGGCTTCATGGGCTTCGTCAGCCGCATCGGACGTATTCGCCGAGAGCGCTTCGTTCTCGTCGGCCGGGAACATCATGCCCTGGCCGTTTTCCTGCGCATAAAGGGCAAGCACGGCCTGCATCGGGATGACGATGGACTGGCTGACACCGGAGAACCGCGCCTGGAAGGTGATGCGGTCGTTGCCCAGGTCGAGGTTGGCCACCGCCCGCATCGCCAGGTTCAGCACGACCTGCCCGTTCTTCACGACATGGGCCGGCACCTGGACGCCGGGCTGGGCGGCATCGACCAGGACATACGGCGTGAAGCCGTTGTCACTGATCCAGTCGTAGATGGCGCGCAGCAGGTAGGGCCGGTTCGAAGTCATGCCCGCGTTTTCGTTCGTATCCATGGAAAGCGTCCTCGTCGTACCCGCCGGTCGGTCGGGAATCACCAGCCCCGGCAGGGCAAGGCCAAGAAGAGAGTTTACGGGATACGAGCCGCCTGGGAACTAACCGGCGCTGAAGTTGAAGTCCGGACGCATATCGCGTTCTTCCGGCGTGAGGCTGCGGGCGAAGCCCTGGCTGTGGAACAGGCGTTCGCCGTAGTCGACGATCGGCTTGCCCTCTTTGCCCAGGTCCACGCCCAGGTGGGGCAAGCGCCAGACCACCGGGGCGACCAGGCAATCGATCAGGCTCATTTCCGGGTTGAGGAAGAATCGCGAAGCCCTGAACAGGGGCACGGACAGCAACAGGTGCTCGCGCAGGCGCTTGCGCGCGCCCTCGGCCGCCTTGCCGCCCTCGCCGATCGCCTCGATCTCGGGTAGCCAGTCGTTCTCGATCCGCCACGTGCCCAGGCGGAGACGGGCGCGGGACAAGGGATCGATCGGCATCAAGGGCGGATGCGGGTAGCGCTCATCGAGGTATTCGACGACCACGGCCGGGTCGTAGAGGGTGAGGTCTCGGTCGACCAGGGTCGGCAGCGTCCCATAGGGATTGAGTTCGAGC
>NZ_JBPGXU010000036.1:0-33963 GCF_056755675.1 Luteibacter sp. KNZ12-1A
GGGGCGCAGCCATCAAACACGGCCGCGCAGCGGCATCCTTGCCCAAGGGACGGCGACTACCGTCGCGCCGAGGGTGGCGCCCGGCAGCTCCCCCGCGACGCCGCACACAACGAATGCGAGGGCGAAGCCGAGCCCAGCACTAAGCGAACCCCGGAAATGCGCGAAGAACCACAAAAAAAGCCGGGATTGCTCCCGGCTTTTCCCTGTCCCTAGGGATAGATTCAATCGTCGTCGCGCAGCACGTGGCGGATCAGCAAAAAGGTGCCGATCGCGGCGGCGGCGATACCGATGGTGAGCCCCGGGTTGCGGCGCACCTGCTTGCGCAACTTGCGGTACTGGTAGGTCGCCTCGTCGGCCACATCTTCGGCCAGGTAACGGATGCGCTGGCCGCTGAGGCTGTTGCGCTTCGTGAACTTGTTCGTGACCCGGCGGCTGCGCTCGAGCAAGTCGTTGCCGACTCCCGAGGCCTCGTCGGCGTAATGGCGGACGCGACCCGATACACCGTTGACGGCGCTCTCGACCTGACGCGCGAATTCGCGGTTTCTGCTCATCGGATGGCTCCCTCTACGACGTTACGGTTGGAAAGCGACTTTGCGGTCCGCCTCGTGAGCGTCGTGTAAACAGGCGCACAAGGGTTGATGAGGGATTCAGCCTGGCCGGGCAGGGGCGAGGTCGTAGTCGCCGCCCCTTTCCAACGCCCTTTGATAGGCGGGGCGGGCGTGGATGCGTTCGAGGAATCCGTGCAGGCCAGGACGGGTGGCGTCGAGCGCCGCGCGGCTGGACGCAGCCTCGAGGGGGAAACTCATCTGGATGTCGGCCGCGCTGAACGCGTTGCCCGCGAACCAGCCCGTCTTGCCGATTTCGCCCTCCAGGTAGTCGAGGTGCAGTTTGAGCTGCGGGTCGACGAAGGCCTTCTGTGCACCGCGCGCCAGCATGCGGGCGATGGGTTTGGCGAAGAACGGCACGGGTGCCGACTCCATGCGGATGAATACGAGCTTGAGCAGCAGCGGGGGCATGGCGGACCCCTCCGCGTAGTGCAGGAAATAGCTGTAGCGCAACGCGTCGGGCGTGCCGTCGGCGGGCTTGAGCCGCCCCTCGCCATAGCGGCCAACCAGGTATTCGACGATGGCGCCGGATTCGGCCAGCGTGACATCGCCATCCACGAGCACGGGCGACTTGCCGAGAGGATGGACGGCGCGGAGTTCCTTCGGTGCCAGCATCGTCTTCGGGTCGCGCTGGTATCGCGCGATCTCGTACGGCAGGCCCAGTTCCTCGAGCAGCCAGAGTACGCGCTGCGATCGCGAGTTGTTCAGATGGTGGATGACGATCATGGCTGCTTCGAGTAGTGAGGAGTGCGCAGGTTACGGATCAACCCGCCGCGGTCAACGCCTCCTGCAATTTCTTCGTCTGTTCGGGAAACGCCTTGCCTTCCGCCGCGACGGTGTCGGCCACGCGCTTGCGCGCTTCGTCGTCGCGATGCAAGGCACGCAAAGCCTTCACCTGATACGTCGCGACCGCGAAGCGATTCGCGCCGTACGCCTTCTTCGACGCCGCATCGAGATACGGGAGGCCTTCGGCGGGTTTGCCACTCTCGACGAGGCGGCGGCCGTAGCGGTAGTTGTAGACGTAGTCGTCCGGATAGGCCGCGATCAACTGCTTTTCCAGCGTGTCCAGTTCGTCGCCCGCCTTCGCCCTGACCAGGTACACGCGAAGGTTGTCGGCGAGGTTGCGGTCGCTCTTGAGATCGCCGTGCAGCTTGTCCCGGCTCAGGTCGATGGCCTTGCGCAGCACGGCTTGTTCGGCGGCGTGGTCGCCGAGTGCCGCATCCAGGTCCGCCGCCGTGAGAACCGCGCTGCGCTGGTCGGCACAAGCCGGGGTGGTGGTGAATACCTGCGTGGCGAGGAACTGCTCGTAGGAAGCCCGTTGCGGCGCGAGCGCCGACTGCCGGGAATCCGGGTGCTGCGATTCGGTGGCGCCGATAAGGTCATCCAGCACGTAAGGACGTTCGCAACCGATATTGCCGGCGAGGACCCTGGTGGCGGCCTCGGCGATGCCCTTGTCGTCCTTGCGGTCCTTCGCCTGCAGCAGGAGCAGGCGTTGCTTGGCCAGCGCCACGCGCTTGTCCTTGTCCGATACGTTGCGCACCATCGCCGGCAAGGTGTCGAACCAGGCCATGCCTTCGTTGCCCTGGTAGCGCTGCTGGTAGGTATCCAGCACGTCGGCCACCGCGGCCATCGAACCCTTGGCGGCATCGGACTTCTGCTTGGACAGGCGCGCATCGCCGGAAAGGAGGGCCGCGACTTCGGGATAGAACGTGTCACGAGGCCGTTCGGCGAGGATGCGCCCCAGTTCCTCGCCGTCGGGCCCGATCGCCACGTAGGTCGGCAGGAAGTGGACGTTGAGCTTCTTCATCCATGCCTGGTCGGCGGGCTTGTCGGCGTCGGCTTCGTAGAACACGACCTTGCTTTCGAGGTCGTCCCACTCCTTGCCGTTGAGGACATGGCTGGCCATGTAATAGCAGGAGTAGCACCACACGGCCTGGAAATCGATCAGCACCGGCTTGTGCTCGCGTTTGCCCTGGGCAAACGCGGCATCGAGGCTGGCGGGTGTCTCAAGCGCGGCGAAGGCCGGCGCGGCGAACATGACGAGGACGGCGACAAGCAGGCGCTTCATGGTGGACCCTCACCCTTTGGAGGTATAGACGTCCACCTAATAGCACGTTTCCGGCACCGTGTCAGATCGTGTCGCTGGCGCCCTCGACCGGCTCCGGGTCCGATACCAGTCCCTGCCGGCGGCGCAGGGAAGGGAACCACCATATCCACAAGCCCACGACCACGAGCGTACCGATGCCGCCGACCAGGGTCGCGTTCACCGCGCCCACGGCGGCCGCCAGCAGCCCGGACTCGAACTCGCCGAGCTGGTTGGACGTGTTCACGAAGATGGCGTTGACCGCACTCACCCGCCCGCGCATGTCGTCCGGCGTTTCCAGTTGCACCAGTGCGCCGCGGATCACCATGCTGACCATGTCGAAGGCACCCAGGGCGAACAGCGCGACCACGGACAGCCAGAGGGTGGTGGAAAGCGCGAAGACGAGCGTGGCGACGCCGAAGCCGGCGACCGACCCGAACATGATCGGCCCGACCCGGCGTTCCAGGGAATGCCGGGCCAGCCATACCGACATCAACAGCGCGCCGACCGCCGGCGCGGCGCGCAGGATGCCCAGGCCCCACGGACCGGTGTGCAGGATGTCCTTGGCGAAGATCGGCAACAAGGCCGTCGCGCCGCCGAGCAGCACGGCGAACAGGTCGAGCGAGATCACGCCGAACACCGCCGGCCGGCGGCGGATGAAGTGCACCCCGGCGAACAGGGTCTTGAGGGTGGCCGGCTCGCGTCGTGGCGGCAGGTGGTCGTAGGCCAGGCGCGACATCAGCGTCAACGCCACGAGGTAGAGCAACGCGGAGACGCCGTAGACGGTGGCGGCGCCGGCCACGTAGAGCAACCCTCCCAGCGCCGGTCCGGCGATCATCGCGGCCTGCCCCGCCGAGGCGTTCGCGGCCATCGCGCGGGGAAGCACGTGGGTGGGAACTAGCGCGGGCAGCATGGACTGGAGCGCGGGGAATTCGAAAGCCTTGGCGACGCTGACCACGAAGACCAGCGCGAGGATGCCCGTCTCGGTCAGGTGGCCCGCCAGGCTGAACCCGGCCAGCAAGGCGATGGCGATCCATTCGACCGCCTGGCATACCGTGACGATGCGGCGCCGGTCGAACTGGTCGGCGATGTGGCCCGCCGGAAGGGCCAGCAGCACCGACGGCACGAACTGCGCGAGGCCGATCAAGCCAAGGTCGAACGCGCGATGGGTCAGTTCGTAGATCTGCCAGCCGACGGCGACGGACATCATCTGAAAACCGAAGCTGGAGGCGTTCTTGGCGAACCAGAATTGCAGGAAGGCGCGATGGCGCAGGAGCGAGACCGCTTCCGTGGTGGGCGAAGGCATGGGGAATCCTTGGGGCGTCCCCCGCATTTTACGCCGCGCCTTGCCAGGCGCGGCATCGAGCGGCGAAGCTAGGGGCTTTCCAGCAGGAATCGCAAGATGATGCGCCGTATCGCCGTCCTCCTCGCCATCGTCGTCCTTGCCGCGGCGTGTTCCTCATCGCAGGACCAGCAGGCCGCCGCGCCGGCATCCACCGCGAGCGACCAGACCGCGGAGGCCGCGAAGAAGCTGGAGACCTACCAGCAACTGCTGAAGCTGCACAACGATGGCCCGGCGGTGCAACTGGGCCATGAAATCATCGACAAATATCCCGACACGCCCGCGGCGGCCGAGGTAAAGAAGACCCTCGACGCGCTCGAGGCCAACTACAAGGCGGCCAGCGAGAAAGCCCGCCTCGCCGCGTTGTGGCTCTACCAGACCTCGCCCATGCAGGGTGGCACGCAGAGCACGGCCACCATCCAGTCTTCGCGGCCGACGGGCGAGCAGACGGTGCGCCTGATCCTTCGCCGGCATACCGACTGGGGCCAGAGTGTCTTCCTGTATGCCACCACCGGGAAGGGTTTCGTCTGCAAGGGCGATTGCTCGCTGAAGGCCACGTTCGACGGCAAGGCGAAGACGATCAAGGCGTTCCGCCCGCCGACCGGCGAGCCCGCCCTGTTGTTCCGCAACGATGCGTCGTTCCTCAAGGACCTGGCCCGGACCCGACGGCTGACCATCGACGTGGTGACGATCAGCCGTGGCGAAACCACGCTCGTGTTCGAGACCGGCGGTTTCGATCCGGAAAAGTGGACGCCCCTGCCGAAGAAGAAATGACCTCAGTGCAGGAACAGCTTCTCGGTGATCCGCGTGAGCGGCCACTCGAGCATCGAGTTCACCCTCGGCGGGAGATCCAGCGGGCGTAGCAGCATCTTCACCGTCATCTCGGCGGGGATGTGCCGCTTGAGCAGGCCCTCGGCACGCGAGGTGACGCGGCGGAACTCCGCGTCGTTCTGGGCCTTGTCCGGATAGCGCACGTTGAAGACGTGGCGCAGGGCGATGTCGCTGTCCTCGTTCTTGATCTCGCGGAGGCGCTTGAGCAGCACGCGGAACGTGCTCAGGCGACCGATGCCGTCGCGCTCGCGATAGATGCGGAAATGCTGGTAGAAGTGCTTGTAATGACGCACCTCGTCGCTCTTGATGTAGTTGGTCAGCTCGCGCAACACCGGTTCGTCGGTGACCTCGTTGAGCGCGCGATACAGGCTTGCCGTACCCGTCTCCACGACACAGCGCGCGGCTAGCTCCAACCCACGGTTCGGCTCCAGTTCCTCCGACGTGCAGACCGAGCCGTAATGGGCGAAGAACGCCTTGAAGCCCGCGTCCCAGTCGAAGTCGGGCCATACATGGCGCACATAGGCGGCCAGCGCGCGGCCGTGCTGCATTTCCTCGTGCTCCCAATGGTCACGCAGCCAGCCTTGCAGTTCCTCGTCACCGGCGAAGTGGTCGACGAGGTTGTGCGTGTACAGGTCCGAGCCGCTTTCGACGAAGGACGAGCTGCACAGGAGCAGGAAAAGATCTTCGTTATGCCTGACCTTCTCCACGTCGATGCGCGAGAGGTCCAGTTTTTCGAGCGTCCATGGCAAGGTGGCGGCGTAGCTCACTGCGGAATGTTCCTCGATCACAGGTCCTGGTGCCCCGGGGCACAATGACGGGATTGTGACAAAGGCGACGCGTCAACGCACCACGGTCACCGGCACATGGGCCTTGGCCAGGACATCGGTGGAGGTCGATCCGACCAGCCAGCGGGCGAGCGCGCCTCGTTCGGTATGGCCGATGACGATGTGGTCCACGCCGTGCCCGGCCACGAAGGAGAGCAGGGCGTCGCCGGGGCTGCCATGGACCAGCTCGACCTCCACCGGCACGCCGGCCGGATGCCCGAGCGCCGCGACCTCCTCGCGCAGGCCGGCCAGGCGCTCCTCCCCGACATCGGTCATCATCAGGGCCGAGATATCGGCCCCATTGTCGAGCTGGATCACCGAAACAACGTGAACCTTCGCGCGGGCGCAGGCCGCCAGTTCCAACGCGAAGAGGTAGGCGCGGCGGGCGGTTTCCGAACCGTCGTAGCCGACCAGGATGTTCTTGGGCATGGGAAATCCTCCATCGAATGGATACGGCTCGATATTAGGACCATGGCGGCGCTCCGGGGAGCCAGTTCACCCGCCGTCCATCAAGCCGGGCCATTCCTGAACGGCCGCTCGGGCGCTCCGTGTTTCTTCACATTCGTGAGTGGAGAATCCGCTTCGCAGTTCCCTGCCACCTTTCAACGGAGAAACGAACATGATCAAGCGCATCACGGGTATGGCCGCCCTGGTTCTGGCGGCGGCAGGTGCTTTGACGGTCCAGCCGGCCCAGGCTGCCGAGGGCGGTACCAAGTGCCACATGACCTTCAGCACGAGCGGTTGGGCCGCGATCTACAAGCGTGCCGATGGCCAGGGCCACGTGCGCTGCGACAACGGCCAGTCGGCGACCGTGATGATCCACATCCGCGGTGGTGGTATCACGGCCGGCAAGTTCAGCATCGAGAATGGCAAGGGCGAGTTCACCAACGTCAAGAACATCAACGAGATCTTCGGCGACTACGCGACGGCCGGCGCCAATGCGGGCGCGGTGAAGAGCGCCGAGAGCCTGGCGATGACCAAGGGCGAGGTGTCCCTTGCCGTCACCGGTACCGGCCGCGGTTTCAACCTCGGCGTGGACGTCAGCAAGTTCGAGATCGCGCGGAAGTAATAGCCGGCGCCTGGTGATCTCGGGGGCGCCCCTGAAGGGGCGCCTTTTTCTTGAGTTCCGGCACGGCCGGCGCAACCTTGGGAGCCTCGCGAGTACACTCACCGCGATCCCACCCATCGAGGTTCCCCCATGCGCCGCCTCCTCAGCCTCATCGCCCTGTGCATCGTTTCCGCCGCCGCCTGGGCTTCCAGCCCCGTGGTTGGCGAGAAAGCACCCGATTTCCGCCTGCAGGACCAGAAGGGCGAATGGCACACCCTGCAAACCGAGCAGGGCAAGTGGCTCGTCCTGTATTTCTATCCGAAGGATTTCACCGCCGGCTGCACCACCGAGGTCTGCACCTTCCGCGACGACATCGTCAAGCTGCACAAGGCCGGCGCGGTGGTGCTGGGCGTGAGCCTGGACGACGTCAAGTCGCATGCGGAGTTCGCCGAGAAATACCACGTACCGTTCCCGCTGCTGTCCGACCCGGACGGCGCCGTCGCCACGAAGTACGCCGTGCTTACCAGCCATGGCGATACCAAGTACGCCTTGCGCGAGACCTTCCTGATCGACCCGGCTGGCAAGATCGTCAAGGTTTATAAGGATGTCGACCCTGAGAAAAACTCGGGCCAGGTCCTGGCGGATCTCGCCGCACTGAAGAAAGCGGGCGCCTGATCGTGTTCCAGGCCGCCAAGGGTGCCAGGCACGCCCGTCCCTTCGCTCCGTGGCGCATCGTGGTCTGGCTGGTGATGCTGCTCGCCGCCGCCGGCTTCGTGATCAATACCTATGCCTCGGTCCTCTTCGCCCATGCGGTGGGCGCGGTGAGCGCCGAGGCGATCGCCGCGGGCGCCGGCGATCCGCGCATCGGCCTGCTATGGTCGCTCGCCTACGCGCTGGCGGCTTTCGTCGTGATGGCCTTGAGCCTCGGGACGCTGCGCTGGCGCGACTGGGGCCGGCGCGCGATGCGGGTCGTCGCCCTGTTGTTGATGCTCTGGGCCGCCTACACCGCGTGGGTTTCGTTCGACCAGTGGAGCCAGCTCGGCACGGTCCTTTCCCAGGCCGGCCTGCCGGCGGACCTCCTGGCGGCCGGACAGAAGCACAGGACGATCCTGCTGATCGGCCTGGTCCTCAAGATCGTTTCGGTTCCCGTGCTGGCGTGGCTGTCGTGGATCCTCGGCAGCGTGTCGGTACGCCAGCAGTTCGCCCAGCCGGCGCTCTGATCGGTTCAGCCGGCATTCGTACGCCGCCGGCTATCGAAGCGTTTTCCGCCGGGACCCGCCATGACACCACGCTTGCTCGTCTTCGCCATCGCCACCTGCCTTGCAGGTGGGGTGGCGGCCCAGGACCTCGGCACAACCTGTCAGGTGGCCAGCACCTATGACCTGACGGTGCGGCCGGACAGCCTCGTGTTCGAGCGCCCCGATGCGGCCCCGCGTAGCGTGCGCATGCAAGATGGCAGCCTGGCGACCGATGGGCGGGCGGTATCCCTTCGGCCGGATGAGCAGGACCGTGTCGCCCTGTTCGAACGCAACCTCCGGGCCTTGGTCCCGAAGGTCAAGGCGATCGCGAACGACGGTGTCGACCTCGCCGCACGCGCGGTACGCGACGAGGCCGCCACGGCCGCCCCGGGCGCGGTGGGCAGTGGCGAACTCGACCGGGTGTTGAATGCCCGGGTGGCGGACATCAAGCGGCGCATCGCCGCCAGCCAGAGTACGCGCGACTGGCAGGAGGATGCGATGCGCGCCTATGCTCAGGAGATCGTGTCCGATGTGACGCCCATCCTTACCCAGGACGTCGGCGGCGAAGCCATGGCTTTGGCGATGAACGGCGATTTGCAGGGGGCGGCGGCGTTGCGGGACCGTGTGGCGTCCGTATCCACCGGTGGCCAGGCCCGCGTGGTGGCACGGCTCGAGGCGGCGCTCAAACCGCGGATCCAGGCGCTGTGTCCGTCGATCCGCCAGTTGGGCGATCTGCAATCGGGTCTGCACGATGCGACCGGCAGGCCCTTGCTTTTGCTCGAAGCGGGTGGCTGACCACCGGCTGACCGGTGCCCGGCGCGTTTAAGGCCGGCTAAGTCCGACGGGGCTAACGTGCTGCCCCATGGAACGCAACTCGACCCGTGTGGTAAACGGCCTGATCCGGCGAGTGATTGCAGACCGCGACCTCTATCGGCAGGCTGCACGTGGCGTTCGTGAGCCGGGACTCAAGACCATCCTGGAGGAATCCGCCGCCTCCCTGACCGCCATCGCTACGGACCTGCAGGACGAAGTGTCCTCCGCGGGAGTGCGCCCGGCGACGGCCGGTGGGCCCATGAGCGGTGTCCGGCGGACGATGATGGAAGCCTCGGTGAAGCTGTCGCATGATCCCGATGTGACGTATATCCGGACGCTGGAGCAGATGGAGCGTCGTCTCCTGGACGCCTTTCTTCGCCTCGAGGCGAGTTCCGGAGATCGCGCGATGGTCGGCAGGCATATCGCGCGCCTGCGCCTGCTGCACCTCGACATGACCAACCTCGGCAGCGCCGCCGGGCGCTGACGCATCGCCTACGCGGCGAGACGTATCGCGTGCAGGGTGCGGTGCAAGTGGATGTCGGCGGAAACGCGGACCGGGAATGCCGACATCAGCGTTTCGCGATCGGCGAAGAAGTTGGCGAAGGCGATCGCGTCCGCGGGATCGGTGCGTACGGCGATCTGCACGCCCTCGCGGAAGATGCCCCAGGTCTCGCCTATGTCCGCGATGTGATATTCGATTGCGTGTTCGTTCATGCCTCGTCCTCCGCCGGACGCCTGAAGGCGTACTGTGATCAGGATGACGAGGGAATCAGCGCGAGGCTATCGGACTAGTCTGAAAATTCGTACTAATTCTTGAGCATATCCTCAGTGCATGGATGCGCATCCAGCGCGGTCCGCAATCGTGAGGCATAGCCTTCTATCGCCGACGCCAGTTCCGGTAAACGATGCATGGCGGCCGCGCCATGGGCGCCGCGAAGTTCATTTTCCAGGTATTCCGCAAACGCGGCCTCGGTCGATGGGCCGAAAACGCGCATGCCGCCGAGGATGCGGTGAACCCAATCCGCCGCGGCGGACGGATCGTCGAAGGCGGCGATTCCCGCCATGTCTTCGCGTACGGCCATCTCGAACCGGTCCACCATGAGAGGCAGCAAGGCGAGATCGCCATAGGTTTCCCGCCATGCATCCAGATCCCAGGGCGAGCGGGCGGAATCTTCATCCTCGCCGGGCGAGAGCAGCATGTCCAACTCGCCCAATCGCAGCGGCTTGGTAGCGAATCCGTCCATTCCCGAGGCGCGGCAGCGGGCTTCCTCGCCGGGAAGCGCATTCGCGGTGACCGCCACGATGCGAAGAGGCGAACCTTGCTTGCGCAGTGCGCGGGTGAGCGCATAGCCGTCCATCACCGGCATGTGCAGGTCGGTCAACAAGACGTCGAACCGGCGCGACGATGCGCGGGCGAGCGCCTCCGCGCCGTCCGCGACCAATTCATAACGATGGCCGAGACGGGCCAGTTGTGCCGCGACCAGCTGCCGGTTCGTCGCGTTGTCCTCGGCAACGAGTACGTCGAGGGTTGCTTCTTTTACCGGCGGCGTGGCGACGACGGCCGTGCCCACGGCCTCGTCGCTGGCGGCATGTCGCGATCGCTCCATGTCCAGTACGATCGACAGTCGCGTACCCTCTCCGACCACGCTCGACATCACGAGATCGCCGCCCATCAGTTCCACCAGGCGCCGACTGATGGCCAGGCCAAGACCGCTTCCGCCGAAGCGGCGTGTCGTCGACGGCTCGGCCTGGCTGAAGGGGGCGAACAGTCGCTCGATATCCTTACGGGCGACGCCGATGCCCGTGTCGACCACGTCGATGCCAATGCTCTGCTTCATCTCCATGTCTTTCACGACGTCGACGACGATGTCGATGCGACCCCGGGCGGTGAACTTGATGGCGTTGCTGACGAGGTTGAGCAACACCTGGCGCAATTTGGCCGCGTCACCCATGACACCCGGCGCCAGGCGCGCATCGATATGGATGTCCACCGAAAGGCCTTTTTGCCTTGTCTGCCGGGCATGCAGTGCCACGACGTCGTCGAGCAGCTGGCGAAGATCGAAGGTGGCATGCTCCATCTCGACGGCGCCGGCTTCGATTCGCGAGAAATCGAGCACGTCGTCGACGATTCGCAGAAGCGCTTCGGCCGATGACTCGGCGGTACCGAGCAGGTGGCGCTGGCTCTCGTGCAGCGATGTCTCGCGGAGCATTTCGAGCATGCCGATGAGCCCATGCATCGGCGTGCGGATCTCATGGCTCATGGTGGCGAGGAACCTGCTCTTCGCCGCGGTGGCCTCTTCAGCCACCTGCTTGGCCTCGGCCAGCTGGGCAGCTTGTTCATGCCGGTCGGAGATGTCGATCCAGTAGCCGGTGAATTCCACCGCGCCCGCCACCGGCCGAGGCAGCGCATGCGAGGCGATCCAGCGTTCGGGCGCGACATCGCGTATGCGCATTTCCGCGTGGATCGGCGTAAGTGTGTTGGCCGCCCTTGCGACCTCCGCAAGCAGCGGCGCCTGGTCGAGAGGATCGATCCGGGCGAACGCGCGGCGTTCGTCGTGAAGGAATGTATCCACGGGAATCCCGAAGATGGGTTCCGGGTTCCCGCCTACGTGGATGAACTCGATGCGTCCACCCTCGAAGTAGCGGAAACGATAAAACACGGCAGGGATATGCCGGGTGATGTCGGCGAGCCGTTCTTCGCTCGACCTTCGCCGTCGTGTTTCGCGACGCAGGCGTACATACGCGTGGGATACGGCGAGAAGGAGGGCGAGCACCGCGGCACCCGGCGGCCCGGCCTTGCGTGCGATTTCCCGCCAGGACCCTCCCCACGTGTAGTGGGATCGCAACCAGGTGTTGCGGATGGCCTGGGTACGACGCTCGGAGATCCGGGCGAGCGCCCTGTCGAGCAGCGGTACCAAGGGGGCGTACCGCCGATCGACGGCGATCGCGAACTCCGCGCGCTCGTCCGTGGGCGCCGCGAGCTTCAATCGCGCGGGATGGTCGCGGCGCATGAAGTATTCCGCGGTCGCGATGTCGCCCACATAGGCATCGGCTTGTCCCGATGCCACGGCGCGCAGTCCTTCGGCCGCGTCGCGTACCGCGACGGGTTCGACGAGGGGAAGGTGGCGTACCGCATCGGCGACCGCGCCATGGGCCAGGTTGGCCGCGACACGGTGCCCGCCCAGGTCGGCGGGCCCCGCGATGGTCGCCATGTCGTCACGCGTCACGATCATCACGGGAAAATCGATGTAAGGCTCGGTGAAATCGAAATTCCTGCCCAGCTCGTCGTTTCGGGGCGAAGCCGCGGGAAGGATGTCGATGTCACCGGCGGTGGCCCTGCGCACCGTTTCTCCCCAGTCCTGCGTGCGGACGGGCACATGGGCGACGCCGAGAGCGGACAGGGCCTCGTCGAGGTAATCCATGGCAAGGCCGACGGGCACCCCTCTCCGATCCACCAGGGACAGTGGCGCCGATGTCGGATCGATGCCGACACGCAACACGGGCAGGTGCGCCAGCCAATCGCGCTCGGCGTCTGTCAGTGCGACGCCGTCGTCTCTTGCGGGTCCATCCACGCCCGCGGCGATATGTGGGCCGGCGGCTCGACCGGAACATATGCCCCCGGCAGGAATGGTGTCGGCAAGCGAGGCTTGAAGGCGTCGGCTTCCATCGGCGTGCCGTCGGGTGGGTTCATGAGTTCGCGCGACCGTGGAAAGCGGTAAGCAGGATGACGTGCCGTCCGGCGGGCACGGCACCGGCTCCGCATCGACCCTGTCGGCGAAGGCATCGCATGAGCAAACCGCGAACGGAATGATGACTAGGATTCTCAATAGCTGCATGGCGTTCCTTCGACCACGAGCGGATGTTTACTGTAATCTCCGCGATGGTACGACGAGTAGCACATCTCATGGAGAGCGGCAGCAGTTATCCGCCGGCGAGGGAAGAAATGGTTCTGCGCACGATCATTGCCGACGATCATCCGGTGGTCCTGATGGGCACCCGTGCGGCGCTCGAGGCGTCGGGTGATATCGTCGTAGCCGGCGAAGCAGCCAATGGCGATCAACTCGTCGACCTGCTGGCCTCTCGTCCATGCGATGTCATCGTTACCGATTTCTCCATGCCTGGCGGTCGTCACGGTGACGGGCTTTCGCTGATTGACCTGGTCCGGCGGCGTTATCCGCGGCTGCCGATCGTCGTGCTCACCATGGTGAACAACGCGGCGGTGCTGCAGACGATGCGGGTTCGTGGCGCGTTGGGCCTGTGCGACAAACGGGCGCCACTCAAGGAAGTGGCGGTGGCGGTGCGTCATGCGGCGGCGGGCCGGCCCTATCTCAGCGAGACGATTCGACGCCAGTTCGACCAGGCCGGCGTACACAGCGCGACCGACATGACGCGGCTTTCCGCCCGGGAGATCGAGGTCGTGCGCCTGTATGTGAGCGGCATGTCCATCACCCAGATCGCCGAGCGCCTCAGTCGCAGCGTCAAGACGGTAAGCCGGCAAAAGCGCGACGCCATGCGCAAGCTGGGCATCGATCATGACAGCCGGCTTTCCGAATATGCCCGAGAAAGGGGTCTCGCCTCCTGACCCTGCTGGAAGTCAGGGTATGACCATTCGCCCATGTGGTGCCGCGCGAATCGGCTTAAACCTTGGGGCGCCCGGGCGCATCCCACCCGGAGCCAACCGTTCCCTGGGGAGAAGAACCATGCGCCATTCACTGATTGCCGGCACGATCGCCATCGCGCTCGTCCTCGCCGCCCCCACCGGGCAGGCGAAGGGCTTCAACTTCAGCACCGATACCTGCAAGCACGACTATTCCACGGCCTACGATGTCGATGTCACGGCCAATGGACTGTCCTTTCATCGCAAGGACGGCGTTCCGGCCCGGATCTTCCTGCACGATGGTTCGTTGCGGGTGGATGGCAAGGACATCGCGGTCTCCCGTAGCGACGCCGATGCATTGCGCCGCTACGAGGACGGCGTTCGCCGGCTCATGCCGCAGATCGCTTCCATCGCCCGCGATGGCGTGGAGATCGGATTCTCCGCGATGACATCGGTCACGCTGACGTTCGCCGAGGGTGACCAGCGCGCGGGGATGCTCGAGAAGTTGAAGCGCAAGCAGGCCGAGGCATTGCGCGATATCGACGAAGGCATCGGCGCCGGGCATTGGTCCGCGGATCGCATGACCGAGACGGTCGCCGGTTCGGTATCGGACTCGGTGGGCGAGCTGGTCGGCTCGGTCACGTCCAGCGCGGTGACCGCCGCCCTGTCCGGCGATTCGAGCAAGGTGGCGGCGCTCCAGGCGCGTGCCGAGTCGTTGGACAAGGCCATGGACCGGGAGATGGACAAGCGTTCGAAAGGCCTGGAGGCGCGTGCCAACGCCATCTGCCCCCAACTCAACGACCTCGCCGACCTGCAGCGTGGATGGAGCGTGCGCACGGCCGACGGCAAGCCGCTCGAACTGATGACGATCAAGCCGAAGGGCAGCCACGATCACGACGAAAGCGAGCCGAAGAAGGTCGCTTCGTCCTGAACGATCATCGGGCGGAGTGCCGGTCGAGCCAATCCAGCACGTTGCGGACGGTGTCGCCGTGGAAGGTGCGGTACATCTCTTCCGTGACGTAGCCGATGTGTGGTGTGGCAAGCACGTTGGGCAGGGTACGGAAGGGGTGCGCCGGCGGTAGCGGTTCCTCGTCGAAGACGTCGATCGCCGCGCCCGCGAGGCGGCCGTGGGTCAGCGCATCGACCAGGGCGGTTTCGTCGACGATCGGGCCTCGCGAGCTGTTGATCAACCGGGCACCGGGCTTCATCGCGGCGAGATCGTCCGCACCGATGATCCCCCGGGTGCGTTCGCTCAGGCGGGTATGGATGGTGAGGAAGTCGGACCGGGCCAGGAGTTCCTGCTTCGTGACACGACGGACACCCAACGCGCTGGCGGTTTCCTCGGCGAGGTTCTGGCTCCAGGCGATCACCTGCATGCCGAAGGCCTGGCCGATCCGCGCCACCTTCGAACCGATGCGTCCGAGGCCCAGGATGCCGAGGGTCTTTCCGTGCAGTTCCACGCCCAGCCCCATCTGCCACGCGCCCGCGCGTACGGAGGCGGCCTCGTCCGCGATGCCGCGGGCCAGGCCGAGGATGGCGGCCCAGGTGAATTCGATGGTGGGCGTGGACGAGTAGTTCGTATGGACCACCTCCACGCCACGCGCGGCGGCGGCCGCCTCGTCGATCGATGCGTTGCCGCGACCCGTGGACGCGATGAGGCGAAGGCGTGGCAGGGCGGCGATGAGGTTCGCGGTCATCGGGGTGCGTTCGCGCATGACGCAGATGACGTCATACGGCGCCAGTCGCCGCGCCAGGGCATCGTGGTCCGCCTCGTGATCGTGGAAGACGGTGACCTCGGCGCGGCCTTCGAGGAGCGACCAGTCCGCGCAACGCAAGGCGACCTCCTGGTAGTCGTCGAGCACCGCGATACGGATCGTTGCATCGTTCATGGTTGTTTCCCGTGTCATGCGGGCTGGATCAAAAGGGGCACCTAGGATCGCCTGTGCGGGAGATGCGGACAAGCGAGGCGGGTCAGCCGTCACGATCGCCCGAACGATTCCGCCGCCATCCGGCGATGCCGCTGTCCACGCTCCATCGTCCGGCACCCGAGATCACCAGGGAAACGAGGCCCGCGAGGTAGAGCAGGTCGCACTCGTAGCCGGGTTGTCCGAAATGGGCGACGCCGGCCTCGACCGACATCAACTTGATCGAACTGAAGCCGTACGGCAGGTGCACGGTGAAGATCGCCACGAGCAAGACCACGGCCATTGGAATGCTGGCGAGCACGACGAACGCGCCCACGAGGATGGCGAAACCGCCGACGATCTCCACGAGGACCGTGAGCCACGACATCAGGCCGGGCGCGGGGACGCCGATAGCGGCAAGGATGCCGGCGAACATGTCGGGGCCGCGGAGGAGCTTCGCGAAACCGTGCTGCATGAAGCCGCCACCGACGATGAGGCGCAGGACGAGCGGGGCCCACGCCGCCAGCTGCCGGGGCCGATCGTAAAGGACGGTGGATAGCCCCGATGCGGGAAGAGGTGGGTTCATGGCGCGTTCCTCGGTGACGGTCGTCCCAGGGAGACCGTCCGGCGAGGGGAATCCTTTCATCGCCAACGGGGAACTCACCGATCGCCGGCCATGCGCGGACACGTCGTCCCGAAGGTTCGAACGCCGGGCTGTCCGTGCCGGCGGGTTCGTCGGATAATGGCCCGCTGGCTGACAAACGCGTGATACTGCGGCTATCCGATCCTTTAATGGCTCCGCAAATCAATAGGATAAGCACGTGCTCCTGATGATCGACAACTACGACAGCTTCACCTTCAACCTCGTCCAGTACCTCGGCGAGTTGGGGCAGGAAGTGAAAGTCGTAAGGAACGATGCCCTTGCCATCGCGGACATCCGCGCACTGGCGCCGTCGCGGATCATGATCTCGCCAGGGCCGGGTACGCCGAACGATTCGGGCGTGTCCATGGACATCCTGCGCGAGATGGCGGGCGAAGTGCCCATCTTCGGGGTCTGCCTGGGGCACCAGGCCATCGGCCAGGTGTTCGGCGGCAAGGTGATCCGTGCGCGGGAGATCATGCACGGCAAGACCTCGCCTGTACGGCATCGCGGGCAGGGCGTGTTCGCCGGCCTGCCGAATCCGTTCGAGGCCACGCGATACCACTCCCTGGTGGTCGAGAAGGAATCCGTGCCGGATTGCCTCGAAGTCACCGCGTGGACCGAACGCGAGGACGGCTCGATCGACGAGATCATGGGCCTGCGCCATCGCACGCTCGATATCGAGGGCGTGCAGTTCCATCCGGAATCGATCCTCACCCAGCACGGCCACGACCTGCTGCGCAACTTCCTCGGCATGCCGCTGCCGCTCGCCGCGTAAGAAGGATCCAAGCGCCATGCCGATGACTCCCTCCGAGGCGCTGCAGCGCACGATCGAGCACCGCGAGATCTTCCACGACGAGATGATCGAGTTGATGCACCAGATCATGCGGGGCGATGTCAGCCCGCTGATGACGGCGGCCATCCTCACCGGCCTGCGCGTGAAGAAGGAAACCGTCGGTGAGATCACCGGCGCCGCGCGCGTGATGCGCGATCTCTCGGCGAAGGTCGAGGCCGGCCCCCATCCCCATTTCCTCGATATCGTCGGCACCGGCGGTGACGGCGCCTCGACGTTCAACATCTCCACGGCATCCATGTTCGTCGCCGCGGCCGCCGGCGCGCGCGTCGCCAAGCATGGTGGCCGCAGCGTCTCGTCCAAGTCGGGCAGCGCCGACGTGCTCGAGGCCCTGGGCGCGCGCATCGACCTGCTTCCGGCGCAGGTCGCGGTCTGCATGAAACAGACCGATATCGGCTTCATGTTCGCGCCCAACCATCATCCGGCGATGAAGGTGGTATCGCCCGTCCGCCGTGAAATGGGCGTCCGCACGATCTTCAACATCCTCGGGCCGCTGACCAACCCGGCGGGCGCCCCGAATATCCTCATGGGCGTGTTCCATCCCGATCTCGTCGGCATCCAGATCCGCGTGCTCCAGGCGTTGGGCGCCAGGCACGCCATGGTGGTATGGGGTCGCGACGGGATGGACGAGATTTCGCTGGGCGCCGCGACGATGGTGGGCGAGTTGCGCGATGGCGCCGTGCATGAGTACGAGATCGAGCCGGAAGATTTCGGCCTGTCGATGGCATCGAGCCGTAATCTCCGCGTGGAAGACTCGACCGAATCCATGGGAATGTTGCTGGATGCCATATCCGGCACCCCGGGCGTTCCCCATGACATCGTTTGCCTGAACGCGGGTGCCGCGCTGTATACCGCCGACGTCACGCCTTCCATACAGGCCGGTATCGACCTTGCCCGCGCGACCATCGCAAGTGGCGCGGCTCGTGTAAAAATGGACGCGTTCGTGGCCGCGACACAACGGCTCGGCGCCTGATATCGTCGGGGCTCCCCGAAAGCCCCGGCCTTTCCCAAGGAAGTCCCTCGATGCCCGACATTCTCCATCGCATTCTCGACCGCAAGGTGCAAGAGATCGCCGAGCGCAGCCGCAAGCGCTCACTCGACGACCTTGCGGCACGCATCGCCGACCTCGAGGATACGCGTGGCTTCGTGGCCGCCATCGATGCGCGCCTGCACGATGGCAAGCCGGCGGTCATCGCCGAGATAAAGAAGGCCAGCCCCAGCAAGGGGCTTATCCGTGCCGATTTCGATCCGGCGGCGATCGCGAGCAGCTACGAACGCGGAGGCGCCACCTGCCTCTCCGTGCTCACCGATGCCGATTTCTTCCAGGGCCACGAAGATTACCTCGACCAGGCGCGCAAGGCCTGTTCGCTGCCCATCCTGCGCAAGGATTTCATCATCGACGAGTACCAGGTGTACGAGGCCCGGGTGATCGGTGCCGACTGCATCCTGCTGATCGTCTCCGCCTTCGCCGACAAGGGCGGTGAAGACGTGATCTACGACGAGAACCGGTTGACCGAGCTTTCCTTGCTCGCCGCCGAACTCGATCTCGACGTGCTCGTCGAGGTGCACAACGAGGAAGAGCTCGAAGTGGCCCTGAGTCTTCCCGCGCCGCTGATCGGCGTGAACAACCGCAACCTGCGTACCTTCGAGACGTCGCTGGGCACCTCCCTGAAGCTCAACGATCGCGTGGGCCCGGATACGGCGATCGTCGCCGAATCGGGCATCCATACGCCCGAGGACGTGCGCAAGTTGCGCGAGGCGGGCATCCATACCTTCCTGGTGGGCGAGGCCTTCATGCGTGCCGCCGACCCGGGCGCCGAATTGCAGAAGCTCTTCGGTACCCAGCCCCAGCCGCACCGACACTGACGCGATGGACCAGGGGATGGCGACGGCGGTGGCCGACGACACCGCCGCCGATGCGCGGCGTGTCGTGTTGTTCGATTTCGATGGCGTGATCGTCCGCCATCAGACACTGGAGATGTTCTTCCGCGAACGCCTTTCAGGCGCGGGACGCTGGCGGTTGCTGGTGGCGCTTCCCATCGTGCCCCTGGTGCCCCTGCTGATCGGCAGTGTGCGAGGCAATCGTTTCCTCGGTCGCGTCTTCCTGCGCGTGACCACGTTCGGCCGCCGCGAAGCCTCGTACCGGCGAATGATCGACGCCTACGCCCGAGCCTATGCGCGGCGTCCCGGCGTGTTCTTTCGCGACGCGGTGGCGACCTTGCGCAGGCATGTCGACGCCGGCGACCGCGTGATCGTCGTCAGTGGCAACGACCGGCAGATGGTCGAGGCGATCCTCGATGAAGTGAACCTCGGCGGCCACGAGCTGGTGGCCTCGCAGACCCGCGGCGGCCTGTTCGGCATGCGCTTCATCCGGCATAACGTGGACGGCGCCAAGGTTCGCGCCCTTGAGCGGGAGGGCGTTCCGCGCCCCTGGAGCGTCGCCTATGGCGACTCGCTGTCGGACCTGCCCCTGCTCAAGGCGGCCGATGCGGCGAAACTGGTCAATCCCACGCCGAAGACCGCGAAGAAGGCCGGGCGCGCCCTGGGTGACAAGCTCGAAATCCTGTACTGGTTCTAGCGCAGGACGTAATTGCCCAGCTGGTAGAGGCTGATCCCGATGATGAGGCAGCCCACCGCGGTCATCACGTAGCGTGGCGGCAGGTGCCTCACCAGCCAGGCGGCCAGCGGCGCCGCGATCACCCCGCCCGTGAGCAGGCCCAGGACGATCGGCCAGTGCTGTATGCCCATGTGCGCGATCAGCGTGGTGGAAATCGCCAGGGTGACGACGAACTCCGCCGCGTTCACGGTGCCGATGGTGTGCCGCACGGCCCCACCGCGCGCCAGCAGGGTGGAGGTGGCGATCGGGCCCCAACCGCCGCCGCCGATGGCATCGAGCAAGCCGGCGACGAAGCCCAGGATCCCCTTGTGGCGCACCCGGTGGTGGGAGACCACCTTGCCGGCCGCGCGCACCAGCACCACCACGCCCAGGATCAACAGGTACGCGTACACAAAGGGTTTGATGGTGTCGCCAGGCACGCTGGCGAGGAACCACGCGCCGATCACCCCACCGATCACGCCGGGAATGGCCAGCCGGCGGAACGCCTTCCAGTCGACGTTGCCGAACAGCGCATGCGCACCGCCGGATACCCCGGTCGTGAAAATTTCAGCCGTGTGCACGGTCGCGCTGGCGACGGCCGGCGGCAGGCCCAGCGCGAGCAGTACGGCGTTGGAAACGACGCCGTAGGCCATGCCGAGCGCGCCATCGACCAGTTGGGCGAGCAGGCCCACGCCGACGAAAATCAGGAATTGGCTCCAGTCCATGTACCGTCCAGAGGAAGGGTCGGGATCCACCATATACGAGGTGGGTGCGATCCCGGCATGAAGAAAGGACGGAATGCTTGCGTGCGGCATCGCGACGCCGCTAGCCTCGTTTTCCCAACCTCCCCATTGGATCGCCGATGTACCTCTCTTCCCTGCGTGAGCTGGCGCTCGGCAGTCGTCTCAAGGCTTTGAGCGACCAGTTCTACCAGGCCGTCGACGAGGTCTACAAGGCGTGCGGCGCGGGTATCGAGTCGCGCTGGTTCCCGGTGTTGCGCTATCTGCGCGACGTGGGTCCCACGACGGTCACCGACATGGCGCTGGCGATCGGCCAGACGCATTCCGCGGTCAGCCAACTCGCCGACCGGCTGGTCGATGCCGGCATGGTCGTTCGCCAGCGCGATCCGCAGGATGGCCGCCGCAGCGTGCTGGCGCTGACCGACGCGGGCGAGCGCGCGCTGGGTGCGCTGGGGCCGGTATGGCTTGCCATCCGCCGTGGCATGACCGAATCGCTGGGGCCGCGCGGCCGCGCGCTGCTCGACGCGATCGATGGCTGCGAACAGGCCCTCGCCGAACGTCCGCTGGTGACGGCCATCCTCGAACAGCGGGCCACGCTGTCGCGCGCGACCGTGGACATCGTGCCCTTCGAGCCGGGCCTGCGCGAGCACTTCCGCCGGCTCAACCAGCAATGGCTGGAGCGCTACTTCCGCGTGGAGGAGGTGGACAACGCGTTGTTCGCCGATCCCGAAGGTCTGGTCGTCGACGCGGGCGGAGCGATTTTCTTCGCCCTCTACGCGGGCGAGGTCGTGGGTACCTGCGCGCTCATTCGTGAAAGCGAAGGCGTCTATGAATTGTCCAAGATGGGCGTGGACGAGAACTATCGGGGCCTTGGCGCTGGTCGCAAGCTGCTCGGCGAAGCGATCGCCGAATATCGCCGGCGCGGCGGCCGGGAATTGTTCCTGGAGTCGAACAGCCGCCTGGACCGTGCGTTGGGCATGTACGAGCGGGCCGGTTTCGTCCGTCAGGCATCCGTCCGGCCCGGCTCGCATTACGAGCGGGCGGACGTCTACATGATCTACCGGGGGCCGTGAACGGGCCCCGGCGTCATCAGCGGGTGCCGCGGACCACGATGGTCTTGCCCGCGACGTCGATCATCCGCTCTTCCTCGAGTTGCTTGAGCACGCGACCCACCATTTCACGGGAGCAGCCGACGATACGGCTGACTTCCTGGCGGGAGATGCGTATCTGCGTCCCGTCGGGATGGGTCATGGCGTCCGGTTCCTGGCAGAGATCGAGCAAGGTGCGCGACACCCGGTTCGTCACGTCCATGAACGCCATCCGGCTCACCTGGCGAGAGGTGCGCAGGAGGCGATGGGTCAACTGTGAACCGATGGCGAACAGCAGTTTCGGGCATTCGGCGGCGAGCGGGCCTTCCAGGAGCTGGAAGAGCCGTTCATAGCTGATCTCGGCCATTTCCACGGCCGTTCGCGTACGGACCAGCGACTCGCGCTGGGCCTGTTCCACGAAAAGCCCCATTTCACCGATGAACTGGCCGCGATTGATATAGGCCAGGATCAATTCCCGGCCTTCTTCGTCCTCGGTGCAGACGGCAAGCGAGCCGTCGACGACATAGTAGAGCGTGTTGGCCGGGTCTCCCGGCCGGATGATCGCCGTCTTCCCCGGATAGCGACGACGATGGCAAGCATCCAGAAAGCGGCCCATGGAGGCCGGGTCGGGCGCGAAGCTCGAGGGAGCCTGCGACCGTTCGAACGCCTGTTGCAACAGATATTTGAGTTGAGCCACAGCAGATTCCGTTGAGCCTCAATGGCATGGCGTTCCCCTTCAGCGGTCAGCCGACGGATTTCCGTCAGGCGTCGCCGACTCGCCATGTCCCCTGGGGATTATTGCAGACATCCGGGCGCCAAAATCCACCATTTGGGGGGAAGGACGCGCCGCGTGTTCAAATCTTCACCATCTTGCCCCATAATTTCACCCCCTCGGCGTCCAGACCCCTTGTCTCACGCCGTACACAAGCGCCGGGCAGACTATTCGTCTCGTTCGTCGTCTTTCATCGTTGCGGGGACCCTTGCTGCTAACCCGCGTCTGCTGCTGGCCGTTCCCCCGGCCTCGGAGAGTCGCTGTGGTCAAACCGCTTCCCCGCCTTCGCCTGCAAGGTTTCAACAACCTTACCAAGGCGCTGAGCTTCAACATCTACGATATCTGCTATGCCGTTTCCGAACAGCAGCGGCAGAACTATATCGAGTACATCGACGAGCAGTACGACGCCGATCGCCTGACCCAGATCCTGACGGACGTGGCGGAGATCATCGGCGCGAACATCCTGAACATCGCCCGCCAGGACTACGATCCCCAGGGAGCGTCGGTCACCATCCTCATTTCCGAGGAGCCGGTGGTCGAGAAGCTCGGCCGCGACACGATCTCGGGCGCCGTCGTGGCGCACATGGACAAGAGCCACATTACCGTCCATACGTACCCGGAAACCCATCCGCACAACGGTATCGCCACCTTCCGCGCCGATATCGACGTGGCCACCTGCGGTGTCATCTCGCCGCTGAAGGCCCTGAACTACCTGATCGACAGCTTCGAGTCGGACATCGTGATCGCCGATTACCGCGTGCGTGGCTTCACGCGCGACGTGAAGGGCAAGAAGCACTTCATGGATCACAAGATCAACTCGGTGCAGGACTACCTGGCCAAGCACATCCGCCAGAAATACGAGATGTTCGACGTGAACGTGTACCAGGAGAACATCTTCCACACGAAGATGCACATCAAGGACTTCGACCTCGACACCTACCTCTTCGAGGCCCAGGCCGACGACCTCTCGTTCAAGGAACGCCAGCGCATCGAATCGCTGCTCCGCCGGGAGATCGAGGAACTCTTCCACGGCCGCAACCTGATGTGACGAAAGACCCCGCGAAAGCGGGGTTTTTTCTTGGCACGGGCGGAACGACCGCCGCGGTGGGAAAGCTGCAGTGGAGGGAGGGCTGTCTTGGAGGGGAAAGCTGCCGTGGAGAGGGCTGCTTGGAGGAAGAGTTGCCGTGGAGGGAGGGCTGCCCTGATGGGAGAGTTGCCGTGGAGGGAGGACTGCCCTGGTGGGAGCCGACCTTGTCGGCGATCCCGCGGCAGGGGGCCAGGCGACGGCAAGCACCCATCGCCGACAGGGTCGGCTCCCACCGGAACCTCTCCACTAGAGTCTCTCCTTTGACACCGAGGCATGAGGAGGCATCCGGCCTTCACGTGCGCCGCATTAGCGTCGTTTCATGCGTCCGCTTCTGCTCTTCCTCCTGCTGTTGGCCCTGGTTGCCGCCGCATGGCTAGGTGGCTGGCGCCCGCCCGATCGCTACAACCCTTGGGCTCCGCTCGATCTCCGGGCGGAGCCGGATATCTTCCTGCGCTTCAAGCTGGCCCGGCTCGGCGACGATCCCGCCATGTGCCACGCGGCGCTGCGAGACGCGGGGGCGGTCTTCACCCCTCTTGCGGATCGCCAGGAGGCCGGCGGATGCGGCTGGACAGATGCGGTGCGTCTTTCCTCGGTCGGCGAGGCGCGCTTGGCCTCGCCGGCGATGGTCACCTGTCCGCTCGCGGCATCCCTGGTGTTGTTCCAGCGCCGCGTGGTCCAGCCTGCGGCCGAGGCCACGTTCGGCTCGCCGGTGCGGACGATCGATCACGTGGGCAGCTATGCCTGCCGCAACGTCTATCACCGGAACCAGGCGCCGTTGAGTCGCCACGCCAAGGCCGATGCCATCGACATGACCGGTTGGCGCCTGGCGAACGGAAAGCGGCTGAGCGTGGAGAAGGACTGGACCAGCCCAGACGGTTCGGCCTTCCTTCGCGGCCTGCAACACGAAGGGTGCCGCTACTTCGGCGCCTTCCTCGGCCCGGATTACAACGCGGCGCATCGCACGCACTTCCACTTGCAAGGAAGCGGTTTCGGCGGCTGCCGCTGAGGTCCCGCTCAGATCCGGTAGGCGACGGTCTTCATCACCGTGGACGCTGCGTGCATCAGGCGCGGCAGGGGCCAGGGCAGGTCGATGCCGCCACGGGCCTGCGCGGCATCGGCGTGGCGGACCTCGTCGGCCTGCATCTGGCGGAGGATGGCGCGGGAACGCTCGTCCTGCGGGGGCAGGCGTTCCAGGTGCTCGGCGAGATGAGCCTCCACCTGGCGCTCGGTCTCGACGACGAAACCCAGGCTGATCGGATCGCCGACGGCCGCCGCGGCCACGCCGATGGCGTAGCTGCCGGCGTACCAGAGCGGATTGAGCAGGCTGGGGCGGCTGTCGAGTTGCTTCAGGCGCTCCGCGCACCAGGCCAGGTGGTCGGTTTCCTCCTGCGCGGCGTGCATCAGGTGCCGACGTGTCTCTTCCGTGCGCGCGAGAGCCGCCTGGCCCACGTAAAGCGCCTGGGCACACACCTCCCCGACATGGTTGATCCGCATCAGTCCGGCGGCATGGCGCCGTTCGGCGTCGTCCATGGGCGCATCCGGCACCGCGTCGCCCGGAGAACGCTGAACGGGCTCCGGCGAACCCGCGACGGCCTCCATGGCGCGTTCGAGGCCGGAAATCAGGCGGTCGAGGCGGTTCAGCGAGCGAACGGACATGGGAACTCCTGACGTACGGGGATGACACACGTTACAATGCCCACCGCCCAATGCCAGGTGAAGGCGCTGCGGCCGCTTGTCGCGGTCGCCTTCCCATCGACCGGGCAGGCTTGTGAAGCGGCCCGGTCATCATGTTATGATTGTCGGCCCAAAGCTCACGTGCAACGTGGGCTTGCGCGATGAGGGAAAAGTCCGCTATTCTCTCGCGCCTTTGCTTTCACCGATTCCGTGTTCCGTCTGTCCAGGCGGCAAACCAGGTATTTGAAATGAAAACGTTCACCGCCAAGCCGGAAAGCGTCAAGCGCGATTGGTTCGTGGTTGATGCCACGAACAAGACCCTGGGTCGCCTGTCGACCGAGGTTGCGCGTCGCCTCCGCGGCAAGCACAAGCCCGAGTTCACCCCGCACGTCGATACCGGCGATTACATCGTCGTGATCAATGCCGAGAAGGTGGCCGTGACCGGTGCCAAGCTGGACGACAAGATGTACCACCGCTTCACCGGCTACGTCGGCAACCTGAAGACCACGAGTCTCAAGGATCTGCTGGCCACGCATCCGGAGCGCGTGATCGAGATCGCCGTCAAGGGCATGCTGCCGAAGAACCCGCTGGGTCGCGCCATGTACCGCAAGCTCAAGGTGTACGGCGGCGCCGAGCACCCGCACACCGCTCAGCAGCCGCAGGCGCTGGAAATCTAAGGAATCGACATGGCTATCCAGCAGAATTACGGTACCGGCCGCCGCAAGACCTCCGCCGCCCGCGTGTTCCTCCGCAAGGGCACCGGTGGCATCGTCGTCAACGGCAAGCCGCTCGAGCAGTTCTTCGGTCGTGAGACCTCGCGCATGATCGTGCGCCAGCCGCTCGAACTGACCGACAACGTCGAGAAGTTCGACATCATGGTGACGGTCGCCGGTGGCGGCATCACGGGTCAGGCCGGCGCCATTCGCCTCGGCATCGCCCGCGCCCTCGTCGAATACGACGAAGCGCTGAAGTCGCCGCTGCGCAAGGCTGGTTTCATGACCCGCGACGCCCGCGAAGTCGAGCGTAAGAAGGTCGGTCTCCACAAGGCCCGTCGCGCCACGCAGTTCTCGAAGCGCTAATACACGCGCTTCAAAGTTCGACGCACCACGGTCAGAGCGCGTCGAATCCCGGTTTATTGGGAGATCGTCTAACGGTAGGACAACGGACTCTGACTCCGTTTATCTAGGTTCGAATCCTAGTCTCCCAGCCAAACCAGAAAAGGGCCTTGAGAAATCAAGGCCCTTTTCTTTTTGGTTTTTCGCGGAAGGTCGCGGGTGTCCAGCGCATCGGGATCGTTGGACCTGGCTTTCACGCCGGCAACGAACGAGCGTCGAGTCGAACTGACCCCGGTCCTGAACGAATGGCCGCTCCGGCTATTCAGGAACGCTCGAGGTATGCGCGAATTCGGCAGGCGCCCCGTCGGCGCCCCGATCGATGGGGGAAAGTGGGCTGATCGGCCATGGATTCGCCATGGTCGAGTCGCAGGATCTGCGGCATTCCAGTCGCAGACTTGCCCACCAGCCACGAGGACCACGACCATGCGCATCCATGCCCGTTCGTTGCTAGCTTCACTCATCACCCTTTCCGTCGCGCTCGGGACGGGCGCGGTCCAGGCACAAACCTCCCTCTCGGGGCTGGGTCAGGCCTGGCCGAATGCCACCGACGTCAGCACCAGCCCGAACTACCACGTGTACGTGTTCCAGCGTGGCGGTACCCATTACGTCCAGGTCAACGACGCCAACGGCACGGTGCGCGGTGCCTTCGCGCGCACGGCGTATAGCCTGGTCGGCTTACCGATCGGCGTGGATGCCACTCGCCTTGCCACGCCGGACGAGCCGCTGCCGGTGCCCGCGAGCACGACGGGTGAGACCGTATACGACGACGGCACGGTGAAGTTGTTCGTGGCACCCCAGGCCGACGGTACGACGCAGATGATGATGGTCGGAAGCGACTGCAAGACGCCCCCGGAATGCGCCAGCCGCGGTCCGTGAAGGTGGTGCTTCAAGTGCAGGGAGGAGTCGCTTCGGCTCCTCCCTTACTGGTGGTGAGGCGTGGTCGATGCTTCGCGCGCACGCGGGACGAGCGCCGCCGCGATACGGCGTGCCACTTTCACTCCCAGCAACAGCGATGTGGAAATAACGAAGGAAAGTACGGCCTGCGCCTGGATCATCGCTGGATCCTGAAGCTCGAACGCGGTCGACGCCATCGCGATACTCGCCAGCATGCCGCCGATGGCGGTGCCGTGCCATCCATGACGCCAGGTCATTCCAAGCACGGGAATGACCATCGCGATACGCGCCCACTGGAGGGGGCCATCGCTTAGCTGGGAGGCAAGGCCCATCAACAGCGCGAGTCCAGGCACGACAAGGAACAGTGCATCGCGGGTGAGGGTGCTATGCCATACGGCACGCCACGTGACGACCTTGGCGGGTTGCCCTGCCAGCCGTTCGCGTAACGCCATGATGGTCGGCGTGAGTGTGAGAGCGCCGAGATAGGCGCCCAGTATCCAGGCGAGAAAAAGCGAAGTTGTCACGGGTGGCGTCACCGATCCGTCGCCCATGACCACTGACGCGAGCGCGGCCGAGTTGCTCACCGCGGTGGCTGTCGCGCAAATCAGTGCCGCTCCCATGATCATGCCCATGTTTATCTGCCCGTCGGCGCGCAGGAGTGTCGTGCGCGTACGCAGCCAGGCAATAGCGGGCATGCAAAACAGAATGGGTGGAATCGAAGCGACGATGGCGAAATACACGCCGAAAGCCGAGGCGTGCAGTACCGCCATCTCGGCGATCGGTAGCGCCTCGCCGATCGCGAGCGCTGGCCAGAAACGACGCGGGACCAGCAGCAGGCAAGCCAGGCGCAGGCCAGCCGGCAGCATCCAATGCGAAAATGAAAAATACCGGGTCAGCTCGTAACACGCCGCATAGGCTCCTGCGACGGCGACATATCGCCCCCAGGCAAACGGATCCCTGTTTGTTCCGCCCACGTTATGCCCCTCGCCTCACTCGTCCGGACCGGGTCTGGTCAGCCGATGACGAGGCACTTCATCCACTGACCGCTGGTGCCGTGACGCAGGAAACGGGCGGACCCGGTTCGCGACGGCACGACTAGTTTGAAGCTATAGCGGCCGGCCCGCCATCGATTGGAGCCCGTTTCGGACGATTTGCCGATTAAGGGCCCTGATTGAGGGTTACCAGCGTAGCGCCCTTGGCCCTGCCAGGGTACCCAGGGCGGCCGGGATGAGCATGCCCAGAAGATACCAGGTGGACCAGAACGGTGGTGCCATTTCCGGGCAATGCAGGCAATACGCGACCGTTCCCGTGGCCCCCGCCAGCAGGCCGACGGCCGCTCCGGCCAGCCGGGGCCGTACCGGTGCCATGCCGCGTACGGCCCAGAGCATGGCGACGAAGGCCGGCATCGCCAGGACCGCGATCAGGATGGGGCATACCCGCCATGTATGGCCAAGGATCAGGGGCAGATGTGTGCCGGGGGCGGCATGGGCGAGCACCCAGGCCATCGCGATCCAGCCCAGCGCGACCGGCGTGGCGAGCACCGCCCAGGCCCCTCCCACGCGGACACCCGGCCGGGCGAGTCGTGACGTGACCCATAGCGCCGCCGCGGCGATGGCGCTCGCATAGGCCAGCCGGAACCAGAATGTCGGCACCCGGGCCGCTTCGCCGATATCGGGGCGGACCCCCAGCAGGATGATCATCAGGAGCAATGCGCCCCCCAACCCGGCTACCCAGGCGAGCGCGAAACGCCGGGCGGGTCCCCGGCGGTCGACGGCGGGGGCCCGGCTGGCCAGCAAGGTGACGAGGTCGTCGGTTTTCATGACCGGCTCCGGATGCGCGCAGCCAACGCTTTCAGGCCACGGTGGACTCCCACCTTCACCGCCGACTCGGACATGCCGCAGCGCCGTGCCGCTTCGGAAACCGAGAGGCCTTGCAGCTTCACCAGCACGATGGGCAGGCGATGGCGGTCGGGCAGGGCTTCGAGCAGGACCCCGACGTCGCGCCGCGCGTCGGCAGGATCGACATCCGAGGCGACGAACAGGCCGCCATCGTCGTCGAAGGGCTCGTGCAACGCCTCGCGCCGCGAATGGGCCCGAAAGAAATCCATCAGCTTGTAACGGGCGATCGCGTGGACCCAGGCGGTCAATGGCTGCTCCGTGCGATACGTGTGCCGTGCATTGTGCACGGCGAGCAAGGTCTCCTGCAGGATGTCCTCGACGTCGGCCTGGGCGCGGGGAAGACGGCGCCGCAGGTAGGCGCGCAGGTGTCCGGACAGGCCGTCGAGGAACTGGCGATAGCGTGCCGCGTCCCCAGCCAGCCCGGCGATGAAGCTCGCGCGCAATTCGGCCTCGGCCGCTGGCGTGCCTCTCACGTCTTGCCTTTCGGCGGGACTGGCGATCACCTCCCGGCGTTCCATCGACAGGGATTCAGCCATGTTGGATAGGGCATCGCAAGGGCCTCGACGGGAGGGGGTGCGGCGCCGGGAGGGTGCCGGAAAGGCGAAGAGCCATGGCGACGCGCGGGTGTGCATGCCACGGTATTCGTAGCCAGGCGCATTTTGGTTACGACTAAGGAAAAAAAATTCGCTGTAACCCTTCGAGGCTCGGACGCGAACTCCTTCTCGACCCGGACATCGTGTCCGCTATACGAAGGAGCATCGCATGAATCGTCACGCCGTCTCGCTTACCCTCACCCTTGCCGCCCTCGTCGCCGGTGTCGCCCATGCCGACGGCAACCAGGATGCCCGGAAACCCGCCGTCGAGAAATGCTGGGGCGTGGCCAAGGCAGGACAGAACGACTGCGCCGCCGGCCCGGGTACGACCTGCGCGGGCACGGCGAAGGCCGATTACCAGAAAAACGCCTGGAAGAACGTCCCCGCTGGCACGTGCACGTCGATCAAGACGCCTCACGGCATGGGTTCGCTGACCAAGGTGGGCTGACCCGCCATGCGTCCGCCGCTCGCCGCCGGCCTCGGTTTCAAGCCGCGGTATTTCCATGAGGCGCTTCGCTGCGCCTCCCCGGGATTGTGGTTCGAGGTCCATCCAGAAAACTACATGGGCGACGGAGGGCCGCGTCTGGCGATGCTGGATGCCTTGGCGGATCGTCACCCGCTGTCGTTGCACGGGGTGTCGCTTTCGCTCGCGGCGGCGGCGCCGCCCGATACCGGTCATCTGCGCCGTTTGCGACGACTCGTGGATCGCGTCAGGCCCGTGCTCGTCTCGGAGCATCTGGCCTGGTCGGCGTGGGGCGGACGCTACATGCCCGACCTGCTGCCTTTCCCCCGCACGCGGGAGGCGCTGGAATGCATCGTCGCGAACATCCTGCGCAGCCAGGAAGCGCTGGGGTGCGGCATCTCGATCGAGAATCCGGCCCACTACCTCGTGCTCGATGGCCACGACTGGAGCGAGACCGATTTCCTGGCCGAACTCGTCCGCCGGACGGGCTGTGGGTTGCTGCTCGATATCAACAACGTGCATGTCAGTGCGAATAACATCGGCATCGATGCACTTGCCTACCTGCAAGCCTTCCCACTGCACGCCGTCACCGAAATACATCTCGCCGGGCACAGCGTGGAGGGAGACCCTCCGGCGAACCTGCTGATCGATTCGCATGATGCGCCAGTGGATGAGCCCGTATGGGAACTGTACCGTCATGTGCTGTCGCGAGGCGGACCGCGCCCGACCCTGATCGAGCGTGACGGTAACCTGCCGTCGCTCGATGCAATGCTTCAGGAGTGCGCGCGCGCGGGAAGGATGCTCGAATCGCAAGGGCAGGCGGCATGAGCACCCTGGCGGATTTCCAGGCCGCCTTCGTGGAAGCGCTCCATGACGAAGCATCCACGTTCCTCCCCGCCAGCCAGTGTCCTTTCGCCGTTTACCGCCATACCGTGATGCGTGCCTGTCTCGATGCGCTGGAGGCGAATTTCCCCGCCGTGCTCTGCCTGGTCGGACGCGACTGGTTTCGTGCCGCCGCGGCGATCCACGCCACGCGGTCACCGCCGAGCGATGTGCGCCTGGCTTGTTATGGAGAAGGTTTTCCCGGGTTTCTCGAATCATTCGAACCAGCGGCGGAACTGCCTTACCTGGCGGACGTGGCCCGACTGGACCGGCTCTGGAACGAAACCCTCGATGCCGCAGACGCGGAGCCGTTCGACGTCGACCGTCTCGTGGGACTGGCGCCGTCCGCGCTGGAGGCCATGCGCCTGCGTGTTCACCCGGCGACGCGATGGCTGGCTTCGCCTTTCCCCGTGCTGTCGATCTGGCAACCGAGCAGGGACGGCATCGCGGTCGACGGCGCGCTGGCCTGGCGCCCCGAATGCGCGATCGCCGTGCGCGTGGCTGGCGAGGTCAGCGTGCTCCCCGCATCGCCCGCCGAACTCACCTTGCTCGAGGCGTGCCGACAGGGTGCCACGCTGGGCGAGGCGGCCACCGCCGTCGCCCGGGCGCATCCGGACGCGTCCATCGAGTTCACTTTTTCCGGACTGTTGCGGTCCGGCGCCTTTGCCCATTCCTGAGGACTTGCCATGGCTTCGACCACCATCACCGTCACCGCGCGCCGATCGCTGCGCACGCGCTGGAACGCACTCGCCGACCGCGTCGAACGATGGATCGGACACGACATCCTCGCCCTCGTCGCGAGGCTGTCCATCGCCGCGGTCTTCTTTCAATCGGGCCGCACGAAAGTGGAAGGCTTGCTTACCATCACCGAGGGTACGTACGAGCTGTTCCGCAGCGAGTACAAGATCCCGCTGGTTCCGCCCGAGATCGCCGCGCACCTGTCGGCGGGCATCGAAACCTTCGTGCCGATCCTGCTCGTGCTGGGCCTGGCCACCCGTTTTTCCGCGTTCGTCCTCCTGGGGATGACCACGGTGATCGAGGTATTCGTCTATCCGGATGCCTGGCCGACCCATCTGTCCTGGGCGGCGATCCAGCTGTATCTCGTCGCCCGCGGCGGCGGTCGTCTTTCTGTCGACCGTGCCCTTGGCATCCGCTGAAAAAAAGCGTATCCAGCTGTAACCGGATGTGCCGGTGCGGCGAATTCGTCCATGCCATCCCGGCATTCCTTTCCGTACGGAGAACGACCATGCATACCGCCACCCACAGCATCGCCGCTGCCGCCGCCATCTTCGCCGTATCGGCCGCCGCGATCTCGGCGCCGGCCCACGCCGCCGAACAGGCCGCCGGCAAGACGGTACATTGCTACGGCATCAACAGCTGCAAGGGCACGTCCGACTGCAAGTCGGGCAACCACGAGTGCAAGGGCCAGAACGATTGCAAGGGCCAGGGCTTCAAGGCCGTGTCCGTGCAGGAGTGCACGGCGCAGGGCGGCAGCACCACGCCGCCGGCGAAGTAAGGGTCCTGGATCATCGCCCGGCCGCTCCGGCGGCCGGGTATTTCGTTTCGCGGAGCGTGTCATGTCCCACCCATCGCCGATCCCGTTCCATGGATTTGGACTCGGCTTGCGCATTCCGCACTACACCGATTTCCTCGAGGCGCCGCAGGCGGTCGATTTCCTCGAGGTGATCTCGGAAAACTTCATGGTCGACGGCGGCAAGCCGCTCGACGTGCTCATGCGCGTTCGCGGGAGCTATCCTGTCGCCCTGCATGGCGTGTCGATGAACATCGGTTCGTCCGACGGCGTCGACAGCCATTACCTGCGCCGCCTGCGTCGATTGGCCGACCGTGTCGAACCGCTATGGGTCTCGGACCATCTGTGCTGGACGGGCATCGATGGCCACAATTCACACGACCTGCTTCCGTTGCCCTATACCCGCGAAGCGCTCGACCTGGTCGCCGACAACGTACACGCCGCGCAAGATGCGTTGGGGCGCGCCCTGGTACTCGAGAATCCATCGACCTATATCGATTTTCCCGAGACGGCCATGGGCGAGGCGGCCTTCCTCCACGAACTCTGCGATCGCACGGGTTGCTTCCTGCTTCTGGACGTGAACAACATCTACGTCAGCGCGACGAACCACGGCTTCGATCCGGACGACTGGCTCGAACGCCTTCCGCTGGATCGCGTGCGCCAGGTCCACCTCGCTGGGCACAGCCAGGGGCGCGACATGCTCGTGGATACGCATGACGCACCCGTGCCCGACCCCGTATGGGCGTTGTATACGCGTTTCATCGAGCGACTCGGCGATGTCGCCGTGATGATCGAGCGTGACGACAGCATCCCGCCACTTCCCGAACTGCTGGCGGAAGTCGCCCACGCGCGCGACCTCGCCGATGCGGTTCGCCAGCGCGCCGCATGAACCTGCGCAACCGCCAACGCGCCTTCGCGTCCGCGCTTTTCACGGGCACCGTTCCCGAAGGCGTCGATCCCCGCGGCATGGCGGTCCACGCCAACAACTACCGTAGCCAGCTCGTGGCGTGCCTGCGCGACTCTTACGAGAAGACCGCGCTATGGCTGGGCGACGACGTCTTCGACGCGGTGGCATCGCGCTACGTCGAACGGCACGTGCCGTCGTCATGGACACTGGACGCGTACGGCGAGTCGTTCGTGCCGTTTCTCGAACGGGCCTATCCCGCGGACGACGAAGTCGCCGAGCTTGCATGGCTGGACTGGCATCTGCGTCGCGCGTTCTCGGGGCCGGACGCCGACACCATCGGAGTGGGCGATCTTGCCGCCGACGATTGGGATCGCGTGGAGATCGACTTCGTGCCGACCTTGCGCTTCCGCCCGATGCGAAGCAACGCCGTCGCCATCTGGCGCGCGATCGCCGATGGCATACCCCCTCCGGCACCCGTCGCCGTGGAGCAGGGCGTGGGCGCGCGCGTGTGGCGCAACGGGCTTTCGCCCCAGTTCGCCAGCATGACGGCGGACGAGTCCGCATGCCTCGACCTTGCCCTCACCGGGGCCACCTTCGGCGAACTATGCGAATACCTCGGTCGTACACATGACCAGGAGCGCATCACGCGCATCGCCGGCGGCTGCCTTGGTGCATGGACGGCCGAAGGCATGATCCGCGGGTTGCGTCGCTGAGACATCGCTACACTGTGTCGATGATCGATGACGCACACCTGGCCCATGGGCTCGCAGGCGACCACCTGGAGCCGGACTGGCCGCCACTGACGGAGGACGAAGTGGCGGCCGTCGTCGCGCGGATAGCGGCGCTCGGCTCGCTGGTTTCCGTCGACTGGCGCAGCCCACGGCCGCGCTCCGCGGCCGCGCGGGCGGCGCCACAACTCCAGCTTCAACGTGATCAACGACAGCG
>NZ_JBPGXU010000037.1:0-33731 GCF_056755675.1 Luteibacter sp. KNZ12-1A
CGCTCGTCGGCAGCGTCAGATGTGTATAAGAGACAGGAGTATGACGGCGTCACCGGCTCGTTGAAGACCATCTTCGAAGTGAAGCCGGCCGCCGACTATTCGAAGGTTCGCGTCACCCGGGTGGAAGGCACCTCGAAGGATGGCAGCAAGATTCCGGTCACCGTGATCGCGATGGACGGCGTCACGCCCAACGGCAAGCGCCCCACCATCCTCTATAGCTATGGCGGCTTCGGGATTCCGGTCACCCCGGGTTTCGTCGGCCCGAACCTGGCGTGGCTGGAGCGTGGCGGCGTGCTGGCTTACGCCAACATCCGCGGCGGCAACGAGTTCGGCGAGGCCTGGCACGAGCAGGGCCAGAAGCAGCGCAAGCAGAACGTGTTCGACGACTTCTTCGCGGCTTCGCAGGCGCTGATCGACACGAAGTGGACCGACACGGGCCACCTGGGCATCCTCGGCGGCAGCAACGGTGGGTTGTTGATGGGCGCGGCGCTCACCCAGCATCCCGAGCAATACCGCGCGGTGGTCGGTGCCGTGGGAATTTACGACGTGCCGCGCCACGAAACCGCTTTTGCGAACGGGCCGTACAACGTGAGCGAGTACGGCTCGGTCAAGGACCCCACGATCGCGAAGGCCATGCTGGCGTACTCGCCCCTGCACAACGTGAAGAAGGGAACGAAGTACCCGGCCGTGTTGTTGACCACGGGCGCGAACGATCCGCGCGTGGCGCCCTGGCAGTCGCGCAAGTTCGCCGCCGCCCTGCAGGATGCCAGTACTTCGGGCCAGCCGGTGCTGCTGCTCACGCGCATGAACGCCGGCCATGGCATCGGCGCACCCTTCAGCCAGCGCGTGGGCAACCAGGCGCTGTCGATGACCTTCTTCGCGACCGAACTCGGATTGGGGGAATAAGCGCATGTCCTTGCCCACCGTCGAACGCGAAACCCGTCCTTCGCCCGTCTGGTCGGTGATCTGGCTGCATGGCCTGGGCGCGGACGGCGACGACTTCGCACCGATCGTGCCCGAGCTGGTCGACCCGGCGTGGCCGGGAATACGCTTCGTATTCCCCCATGCGCCGATCCGGCCGGTGACGGTGAACAGCGGCATGCCCATGCGAGCCTGGTACGACATCAAGGGTCTCGCGATCGCCGACAAGCAGGATGTCGAAGGCATCCGCGCCTCGATCGCCGACGTGGAAGCCCTGATCGCGCGCGAGGTGGAACGTGGCGTGCCCGCGTCGCGCGTCGTGCTGGCCGGTTTCTCCCAGGGCGGCGCGATGGCGCTTTCGGCGGGCCTCCGTCATCGCGAGTCGCTGGCAGGCATCCTGGTGCTGTCGGCGTACCTGCCCCTGCACGATACGATCGAGGCGGAACGCAGCGGTGCGAACCATGCCACGCCGATCTTCTGGGGACATGGCAGTGCCGATCCGATCGTGCCCATAACCCTGGGCGAGCAATCGCGCCGGGCCCTGGAAACGCTCGGGCACCGCATCGACTGGCATAGCTATCCCATGGGCCACCAGGTCAGCCTGGCGGAGATCGCGGACATTCGCGCCTGGCTCGCGGAGCGTTTCGCCGACGCGTGACCGGCCGCGCGCTGGCGCCGGGGAGCATCCGGCATACTCGCCGCATGCCAGCCGCCCCGTCCGCCAGCCCCGCCCCTCCACGCCCACCATCGGCGCCGCTGCCCGATTTCTGCAGCCTGCCGGTGCTGTTCGCATTGCTGGTGGTCGGTGCGCTCACCGTCACCCTGATGTGGCTCGCGCCGGGTAACGACGGTGACTTGCGCGACTATTGCATCGCCGTGTTGTTCACCAGCTGGTTGTCGATGTTGCTGACGGTGGCGCTGTGCAAGCTGCGCCCCTGGATGCAGCGGCTGCCCTGGCTGTGGCCTTACGCCGCCGTATGGCTGCTGTTGGTGGTCACGGTGGGAGTCAGCGCCACCCTGCTCGGCTGGATCGACCACAACCTCGGTGCCGGCCTCAGCCCGGCTTCGCGATTCCGCTTCGTGCGCGATAGCGTGCTTGCCACCGGCCTCCTTGGCGCGGGGTTGCTGCGCTACTTCTATGTCGTGGCGCAATGGCAGGCACGCGTGGCGGCGGAGGCGCAGGCTCAGGTGGCCGCCTTGCAGGCGCGCATCCGGCCGCACTTCCTCTTCAACAGCATGAATGCCGTGGCCGCCCTGATCCGCGTGGACCCCGACGCCGCCGAGCGCACCGTCGAAAACCTCGCCGAGCTGTTTCGCGCCGCCCTGGGCAGCGACCCGTCGTCCGTGGGAACGCTGGGCGAGGAATGGGCGCTGGTGGATCGCTACCTGGAGATCGAGGCGTTGCGCCTGGGCGACCGGCTGCGTGTGGAGCGTGCCATCGACGTGCCGGACGACCTCCCGCTGCCGCGCCTGCTATTGCAGCCGCTGGTGGAAAACGCGATCCGCCACGGGATTCAGCCCAGCCGCGCGGGTGGCACGATCCGCCTCGGTGGCCGCCGCGTGCCGGGCGGCGTGGAGATCGTGGTCGACAATCCGCTGTCCGACGCGCCCGCCACCCCGGGTAACGGGCACGGCTTGCGCAGCGTCCGTGAACGCGTGCGCTTCCACTTCGGCGAACGCGCCGCGGTGCGCGCCGAGACCGATGACAACCGTTTCGTCGTGACCCTGTTCCTGCCGGAGTCCGCGCATGCGCGTACTGATCGCCGATGACGAACCGCTGGCGCGGATGCGCCTGCGCACCTTGCTGGGCCGCCGCCAGGACATCACCGTGGTGGGCGAGGTCGCCGATGGCGATGCCGTGCTGGAGGCTTGCGCCCAGTGGAAACCCGACCTCGTCCTGCTCGACATCGAAATGCCCGGACTGACGGGAACGCTCGCGGCGAAGCGGCTCGCCACCTTATCGGCGCCGCCCCAGGTGATTTTCTGTACCGCCTACGAACAACACGCGCTCAGCGCCTTCGACCTCGGTGCGACGGACTACCTGTTGAAGCCGGTTCGCGCCGAGCGGCTGGACGAGGCGATGGAGCGCGCCATGGCGAGACTCCGGCCTGCCCACGCCGAAAGGGGTGCCTGGTTGCGTGCCAGGCATGGCGCGGACGAGGTACGCGTGGCGCTCGATGAGGTGCTCTACCTTCTCGCGGACGAGAAGTACGTGGCCGTACACCACCGTGGCGGCATGTGGCTGATCGACGAATCGCTGCGCCAGCTGGAGGCCGCGCATGGCGAGCGCCTGGTGCGCCTGCATCGCAATTGCCTCGTTCCGCGCGAACGTCTGCTGGGATTGAAGACCCTCGCCGACGGGCGCGTACTGGCCCGCCTGGCCGGCACCGAGGTCGCCCCCGAGGTGAGCCGGCGCAACCTGCCGGGGATCCGCCAGCTGCTCCGCACGCCCGGCGCCTGACACCGGGACGTCGCACCGCGCTGCGCTCGAGGGTGGTTTGCGGGACAATCGTCACCTTTCACGATAGCCCTGTACGGACCGCCATGACCGCACCGCTCCGCATCGCCACCCGCAAGAGTGCGCTGGCCCTCTGGCAAGCCGAACACGTGGCCAGCCTGCTGCGCCAAGCGCATCCCGGGCTGGCCGTCGAGCTGGTACCGCTCTCCACGCGCGGCGACGAGATCCTCGACCGCTCGCTTGCCACGATCGGCGGCAAGGGCCTGTTCCTGAAGGAACTGGAGGTGGCGATGCTGGAGGATCGCGCGGATATCGCCGTGCACTCCCTGAAAGACGTTCCCGCCGAGCTGGAGCCGGGTTTCGTCCTTTCCGCCGTCCTGCCACGCGCCGACGCCGCCGACGCCTTCATCGCCAACGATTACGCGAACCTCGCCGAACTGCCCAACGGCGCCCGCGTCGGCACGTCGTCGTTGCGCCGCCAGGCCCAGTTGCGCGCGTTGCGTCCCGACCTGCAGTTGCTCGACCTGCGCGGCAACGTGAACACGCGGCTGGCCAAGCTCGATGACGGTCATTACAACGCGATCATCCTCGCCTGCGCGGGCGTGGAGCGGCTGGGCCTCGGTCAGCGCATCCGTACGCGACTGGCCAGTCCCGGCTGGCTGCCGGCTCCAGGCCAGGGCGCGATCGCCGTGGAGTCCCGAGCGAACGACAGGCGCGTGAATGAATTGCTCGCAGCGCTGGAAGACGAGGAAACCCGCATCGCCGTGAACGCGGAGCGGGCGATGAACGAAAAGCTCGGCGGCAGTTGCGCGGTGGCCATCGGCGCGTGGTGCGTCGTCGCCGAACACGGGCTCACCTTGCACGGCATGGTCGGCAACGCCGCCACGGGCGAGCTGCTGCATGCGCAGGCGGACAGCAGGGGCGACACGCCGGTGGAGTTGGGGCAGGAAGTGGCTGCGATGCTCCTGGCATTGGGTGCCGAGGAGTTCTTGAAGCCGCAGCGGTGAGGGGTTCCGGGGTAAGAGCATCGCCGACAAGTCGGCGATGCTTTCCCGAAGCCGAACCGTCAGAAGTTGTAGACGAGGTTGGTCGTCATCAGCTTGTCCGTGCTGACCGTGCCCGGCTGCGTGTCGCTGTTGTAGCGGATCTGGTAGCCGACCTTGAGCGCCATCTTCTTCGTCATGCTGACCGAGACGCCGATGTCGTTCTGGTAGTACTGGTTCTTCGAGCCCGCTTCCACCAGCAGCGTGTCTTCCAGCGCCGTGTTGTCGGTGAGGCGGTACTTGCCGTTGATCAGGCCACGGCCGACGACTTCGCTCTCGGCGCTCGGCGTGTAGGTCTCGGAGAGGGCATTGCCCTCGGCGTCGACAGCCGGCGTGCCGTCGGCGTTCAACACCGCGCGGGTCGACTTCGCCGGCTGGTAGCGCTTGAAACCGGGACCGATTTCGAACGAGAGTTCGGCGCGTTCGTTCTTCAGCGCGATGTAACCGTAACCGACCGAGATGATGCCCTGCCACAGGTTGGCGCCGAAATCGTCGTGTTCGTAGCGGGCGGCGGTCACCACGTAGCTGCGCGGATCGAACTTGTAGCCGACCGAGGCGCCCGTGTCGTAACGGTTCGCGGTGGTGCTGAACTTGTCGACGGTGTTGCCGTCGCCGTCGGTGACCGACACCTCGCCCTTCGAGCGCAGGCCGTTGAGGAAGAAGTTGTTCTTCCAGACCTCGTTTTCCTGGCTGAGGCCGAGCTTCGCATTGGCGTTCTCGGAGCGCGAGTTGCCACGGGACGAGGCGAAACCGAATTCGCCCGAACCCGTCCAGCCGCCATTCTGGGACGGGTCCTGGTTCGGATTGGCGTTGGCGTCCTGTGCCGATGCCGTGAACGGCAGCGCGGCGAGGACGAGCGTGGCGATAAGCAGTTTTTTCATCGTCTACCCGGATGTGGATTGGAAAGGGAGTTCTTCGGCCGTCTGGACGGCCAGCGGCGCGCCCCCGCGCCATGATCTTGCCTAGCCTGTGACCAGCCGGGCGTATGCGCGGCCATAGAGCCGCTGTTCGAGACATTGACCGACAACGCAGCTTAACGCGGCCAGACCGGCGGCCCACGCCTGCATCGCACCCGTCGGATGGGCGATCAACAGCAGGCAAGGCAATCCGATCGCGAGTGCCGCGACGCCGAAGCGCCAGCCAAGCAGCGAAACCGCGCTACGGCCGCCCGTGATGCTCGCGGTCTTGCCGCATTCCTCGGCCAGCTGGCGCAACGCGCGCCAGCGCATGCCCTCCACCAGGCCCAGGGCGAGCGCCACCCCGAGCAGGGCCAGTCGCCACGGATTGAGCGGATCGATCGGCGTCTCAACCTGCAATGCGACGCAGAGCCAGAACCACAAGCCTCCGGCGAAGAGGGCGGAGATCGTCCGGCCGAGCGGGAGGGTATTGGCCATCGAGGCCACCGGGCCGCGCAGGCCGCGCGAATCGCCGCGTGCCGTGTAGACCAGGGTGGCCAGGCTGCAGAGCATGAGTACCGCGCCGGCCAGCCGGGTGGCCCAGAAATCGTTGCCACCGCGCGCGAGGCCGCCCAGGGCCAGCATCGGCAGGAAGGTCGCCATGGCGATCATGCCTTCCGGGGTCGGCATCATCCGTTTCACGGGATTCCAGCCGTGCCATTCCGGCGCGAAGGGCAAGCGCAGGCAGGTCGCCACGAGGCCAACGCCCACCAGCACCAGCCCGATCGACAACGGGGCGAGCACATCGCCGCGGCCGTCCGGATAGAGACCCAGGGCCAGGGCGGTGCCGAGCACCATCCACAGGCCATAGCCGGTGGCGCTGGCCGTCTGCACGACCACGATCGGTAGGGAGAACAAGCTGGTGAGCGCGCCATCGCCATCGGACAGCCCGTGGGCCAGCGCGATGGGGGGCGCCTCGTTCGGTTCCGCCATGGTCGGGGGAGGCCTTCGGCGAATCGCAAAGGCTGCATTTTTGCGCCTATTGGTGCCGGGCGCAAACCCGGGACTCCCACCGGTACGGAAATCCTACGGCGCGCACCGCAGTCATCCCTTGCGGAGCGCACCGCCCACCGCCATGCTTGGCCTGCGTAGATACGGGCATCACGCCCGCGCGGACACACTTCCCGAAAGCTCCATCTGCCGGCGACACCCATGGACCGCTACGAGCGCATTCTCACCCTGCACAGGCTGCTTAAGTCGGCCCATTACCCGGTACCCCTGTCGCGGCTGATGGACGAGCTGGAATGCTCGCGCGCCACGCTCTATCGCGACGTGGCCTTCCTGCGCGATGCGCTGGGCGCGCCCGTGCAGAGCGTAGCCGGCGAACAGGCCTCGTTCCGCTACGAAGCGGGCGAGGGCGACAGCTTCGAACTGCCCGGCCTGTGGCTGACCAGCGACGAACTCGCCGCCCTGATGGCCTTGAACGAACTGATCGGTCGTTCCGATCCGGGCGTGCTGGCCGGCGCGCTGGCGCCCTTCAAGGCTCGCATCGAGCGGCTCCTCTCCGACCATGGCAGCGGCAAGGCCCTGCCCGTGGACCGCATCCGGGTGATCTCCTGGGGCGCGCGCAAGATGGACCAGCAGGTATTCCGCATGGTCGCCGGCGCCGTGCTCGAACGCCGCCAACTGAGTTTCCGCTACCGCGCCCGCACGACGAACTCCGATACGAAGCGCACCGTATCGCCGCAGCGACTGACCCATTACCGCGACAACTGGTACCTCGATGTCTGGGACCACGATCGCGAGGCGCTGCGCAGCTTCGCGGTCGACCGCATCGCCGAGCCGCAGGCGCTGGACGCGAAGGCGAAAGACGTGGAAGAGGCGGAACTCAACGACCTGCTCGCCTCCAGCTACGGCATCTTCGCCGGCAAGCCGAAAGCCTGGGCCACCATTCGTTTCTCCTCGCACGCCGCGCGCTGGGTGGCCGACGAGCACTGGCATTCCCAACAGAAGGGCGAGTGGTTGCCCGACGGCCGCTACGAACTGAAGGTGCCGTACTCGAACTCGCGCGAACTGCTGATGGATGTACTCAAGTACGGTCCGGATGCCGAGATCGTCTCGCCGCTGCCCTTGCGCGAGGAAATGAAGATCCTGCTGCAACTGGCCCTTTCCGGGTACCAGGGCAACGGCAACCGTCATTAAGCAGGTTTCATGAGCGACCTCGACATCGCCGATCCCGGCGCACTGCCCGCCACCACCGGCGAGCCGCGCAAACCGCGCGTCGCGCTGGCATTGGGTGCGGGCGCGGCCAAAGGCCTCGCTCACATCGGCGCCATCGAGGAACTGGAGCAACGCGGCTTCGAGATCGTCGCCGTCGCCGGCACCTCGATGGGCGCCCTCATCGGCGGCATCTACGCCATGGGCAAGCTCGACATCTACCGCGACTGGGTCTCCACGCTGGCCCGCTTCGATGTCCTGCGCCTGGTGGACTGGAGCTTCTCCGGTGGTGGGTTCATCAAGGGCGACCGGATCATGGCCGCCCTGCGCGAATTGATCGGCGAGGTGAACATCGAGGAGTTGCCGATCACGTACACGGCAGTGGCCACCGACATCGACCGGGAACGCGAGGTATGGCTCACCCGTGGACCGCTGTTCGACGCTATCCGTGCCTCGATCGCGATTCCCACGCTGTTCCGCCCCTATACGCATGAAGGCCGTCGCCTGGTCGATGGCGCCTTGCTCAATCCCTTGCCCGTGTTGCCCCTGATGCGCGAGGACGCGGATTACGTGGTGGCGGTGAGCGTGGATGGCGCGGCCGAGATGCAGCAACCGCCCGAACGCGACGTGGCCGCCGTGGCCGACAAGGGCTATGCCGCACGCCTCGGCCGCCTGATCGGGCGCGTGCTGCCGCAAGGCGAAACCAAGGTCAGGGACCCGGGCGCGTTCGAACTGATGACGCAGTCCATGGATCTCATGCAGGCGAATCTTTCGCGCCTGCGCCTGGCCGCCTATCCGCCCGACCTGCTGATCGAGATTCCGCGCAACGTGTCCACCGTGTACGAGTTCTATCGCGCACGCGAGTTGATCGAACTGGGGCGCGAACGGACTGCTCGCGCGCTGGACCATTGGACACCGCGAACGACCTTCCGCTAGACGGGCCCGGTGGGTCAGACCTCTTCGGTGCGGGTGACCTTGGCGCGGCGCATCAGCCATGCCACGCCGCGCAGGTCAGCAAGGCCGACCCAGAGGCGGTCGAGCATGCCGTATTTCGAGGTGCCCGCCGTGCGCGGACGGTGGCCCACCGGCACGCTCTGGCTGGCGAAGCCGGCACGCTTGACCAGGGCCGGAAGGTAGCGGTGCATGTGGTCGAAGTAGGGCAGGCGCAGGAAGGTCTCGCGCTCGAACAGCTTCAGGCCGCAGCCGGTGTCGGGCGTGTCGTCCTGGAGCATGCGCGAACGCACCGCGTTGGCGACCTTCGATGAGATGCGCTTGTTGAAGCTGTCGCGACGCGTGACGCGCCAGCCGGCGAACAGTTTCAGTTCCGGCTTGGCGCCCTCGCGGGCGGCCAGCAACTTGGGGATATCGGCCGGATCGTTCTGGCCGTCGCCGTCGAGCGTGGCTATCCATGGCGCGCGGGCGGCGCGCACGCCATTCCACACGGCCGTGCTCTGCCCGCTGCGGGTGAGGTGGCGGACGATCCGCAGTTCCGGATACTGCGCGCGGGCGGCGGTGAGCACGGCCACGCTGTCGTCGGTGCTGTCGTCGTCGACGTAGATGATCTCGAAGTCGATCCGTCCACGCAGGGCCGAAGCGATCTCGGCGAGAAGGGGCGGGATGTTGTCGCGCTCGTTGAAGACGGGCACGACCACGGCGAGGTCGGTCATCGCGGTTCCGGAGGCAGGAGGATTCGGGGCGGCATTATCGCCCAACCCGCGCCGGATGGGGCCGCCGCCGTGGCAATCGTTCAGATCCGGCCCACGGCCTGGCCGGCAGGACCCTCGATGGCGGCCCGCCAACCGCGCTCCACCGCATCCCGCGTGTTCCGGCTCGCGCCCTGCGCCATCACCACCAGGGTGCCGCCACTGAGCGCCACCTGACGTCCGTCCCAGCCGTCGCGGTGGAACTCGGTGGTCTTGTCGACCATCTTGCCGGGCATGTACAGGGCGACCACCGGCTCGTCGTTCATCCGGGTGACCACGTGCACCGCCGGGTACGGGCCGACCGTGCAGTCGTGCACGTAGGTGACGCCGGCCGGGGCGGGGCCCTTCAGCCGCGTGGCGCGGCCCACGAAACCTGCCTCGACCTGGGCGTCGGTCATCGGCTGGGTGAGGCTCAGCGCGTCCATTTCCTCCGGCATGTGCGCCACGGCGAGGGCAGGCAGGGAGTTGAGGTCGGCATGGCGCCAGAGCATCCCGACACCGGCGAAGGCGATCAAGACCGACGCGGCCATCGCCATCCAGGCGCGGCGCCGCCCCACCTGGCGGCGCCGTTCACCGGTGGCCTGGGCCAGCAGGATGCGATCGGCGAGCCCTTCGGGCACCGGCACGGCAAGGGCGGCTTCGAGGTCGTCCTCGAAGCGCTGGGCACGCTGCCAGAACGCGGCGCATCCGTCCTTGCAGCTGTCGCGATGGGCGAGGATCTCCGGATCGCGCGAGCGAGGCTCGGCGCCGACGCGGCGGCGGAATTCGAGGCAATTCATTTCCGGCCCCCCTCGGCCACGGCACGTCCGCCAAGCAGATCCTTCAGGCGCTGGCGTGCCCGGAACAGCTGGGTCATCACCGCGCCCGGTTGTTGCCCCGTGCTTTCGGCGATTTCCTCGCACGTCATCCCACCGAGCACCTGCATGGCGAGCGGATCGCGGTATTTGTCCGGCAGTTTCAACATGGCCTCGCGCACCTGCGCGGCGTCGCCGCTGCGTTCGGGGCTGGCGAAGGCGGCGTCTTCGGGCACGTTGTCGTCCAGTTCCACGGTATCCAGGCGCTTGCGTTCGTAGAGGCGCGCGTGCTCCCGGCGCAGGATGGTGATCAGCCAGGGCTTCGCCGATTCGGCGTCGCGGAGGCTGTCGAGGTTCTTCCACGCGCGCAGGAAGGTCTCCTGGACGAGGTCCTGGGCGACCGTCTCGGAGCGCGACAGCCAGAAGGCGTACCGGTAGAGGTCCGCCGACAGGGCGCGCACCATGGCTTCGTACTGGCGCTGCTTCGGATTCACACCCTCATGGACCGGCGCCATGCGCATTTCCTTACAGGCCGCGCTCAGCGGACCTTGGTGAGGATGCCATCCAGCTCGTCGAGGCTGTGGTAATGGATGACCAGCTTGCCCTTGCCGCCACGGCCATGGGCGAGTTCGACGCGGGTGGCGAAGCGTTCGGCCAGTTCACGTTCGAGATTGGCGATGTTCGGATCGACGGCCGCCGACCTGGCCTTGCCCTTCGGAGCCAGCTGGGCCTTGCGTGCGGCCTCTTCGAGTTCGCGCACCGTCCAGCCGTTGCGCGCCGCTTCCAGCGCCAACGGTTCGGCGATGGTGGCCGGCAAGGTGAGCAGGGCACGGGCATGGCCCATTTCCAGCTTGCTTTCGTCGAGCAGTTGCTTGATGGAGGCGGGCAGTTCGATCAGGCGGAGCAGGTTGGAGACCGCCGCGCGCGAGCGGCCGACCGCATCGGCGGCCTGCTGGTGGGTGAGGTCGAATTCGTCGATCAGGCGCTGCAAGGCCTGGGCTTCCTCGAGCGGAGTGAGCTCCTGGCGCTGGATGTTTTCGATCAGCGCCATGGCCAGCACGGACTGCTCGGGTACGTCCTTCACCAGCGCGGGAATCTCGCTCATCGAGGCACGCTGGGCCGCGCGCCAGCGGCGTTCGCCAGCGATCAGCTCGTAGCTGTTCTTGCCGATCGCGCGGACCACCACGGGCTGGATGAGGCCCTGGGCCTTGATCGAGGCGGCCAGTTCGTCGAGCGCCTCGTCGTTCCAGTGGCGTCGCGGCTGGTACTTGCCTGCCTGGATCTGGTGGATCGGCAACGAGCGCAGTTCGCCTTCCTGCTCGACGATCGAGGGGGCGGCGTCGGGACCCGCGCCGCCGCCGAGCAAGGCGTCGAGGCCACGGCCGAGTCCACGTTTCTTCGCTGCTGCCACTGGGTGCTCCTTAAGGGGTCGTCGGGGTCGCGCCGCTGGCATCGGGCGCGGCTTCGTCGAGATCGTTCGCCAGCTCGCCGGCATCATGCGCGTTCATCGCGCGCTCGCGACGGATGATCTCTCCAGCGAGGCCGATATAGGCGATGGCGCCACGCGAACCGCGATCGTACAGGTGGATCGGCTGGCCGTGGCTGGGTGCCTCGGCCAAGCGCACGTTGCGCGGGATGATCGAGCGAAGCACCTTCTCGCCGAAGTGCTGGGTGAGCTGTGCCGATACCTCGTTGCCGAGGTTGTTGCGCACGTCGTACATGGTGCGCAGGAGGCCTTCGACCTCCAGCTTCGGGTTCAGGCGCTGGCGCACGGCGGAGATCGTGTCGAGCAGGCTCGACAGCCCCTCCAGGGCGAAGTACTCGCACTGCACCGGAATCAGCACGCCATCGGCCGCGGTCAGCGCGTTCAGGGTGAGCAGGTGCAGCGAGGGCGGGCAGTCGATCAGGATCGTGTGGTACTTGTCCGATATCTTCGCCAGCTGTTCCTTCAGGCGATGCTCGCGCGCCATGCCGTCCATCAGCTTGAGTTCGGCGGCGGTGAGATCGCCATTGCCCGGCAGCAGGTCGAAGCCGGCTTCGGTGCGTACCAGCACGTCGCCGATGGCGGCTTCGTCCAGCAGCACTTCGCAACCGTTCGGCTTGGCCTCGTGCTTGTCCACGCCCGAGGCCATCGTGGCGTTGCCCTGCGGATCGAGGTCGACAAGCAGCACCTTGCGCTTCGCGGCGGCCAGGGCCGCGGCGAGGTTGACGGAGGTGGTGGTCTTGCCGACACCGCCCTTCTGGTTGGCGACTGCGAGGATGCGGGCCATGGAGTACCGGTAGCTACCGTGCGCGGAAAGGGCGTTAGCGTAGCATCTTCGATGGGGCGGGCCTTGGGGTCGGGACGCGCTTCTACGCCCGGCGGATGACCACGAGGTGCCGCTCCCCATCGACGCCCGGCACATGCAGCGCATGGATCGCCTCCACCTGGAATCCCTCCGGCACCCCGTCCAGTTCTTCCGCCGGATGCTTGCCCTTCATCGCCAGCCAGACGCCATCCGGCGCCAACAGATGGCCGCCCCAGCCGAGCATGTCGGCCAGGGAGGCGAAGGCGCGGGCCGTGACGCATTCGAACGTGCCCTCGACATCCTCGACGCGGCTCTGCAGGGCCCTTGCGTTGGTCAGCTTCAGCGAGCGGATCGCCTCGCGCAGGAAGCGGACCTTCTTTCCATTGGAGTCGACCATGAGCACGTCGCGCGCCGGTTCCGCGATGGCCAGCGGAATGCCGGGCAGACCTGGCCCTGTGCCGAGGTCGGCCAAGGTGCGCCCATGGACGTAGGGAAGGATCGCCAGCGAATCGAGCAAGTGGCGGGCGATCATCTCGTCGGCGTTGCGCACAGCCGTCAGGTTATAGGCCGAGTTCCAGCGCTCCAGCAGCTCCCGGTAATCGAGCAGGCGATCGACGGCGCCATCGGGCAAGGTCAGGCCCAGGGCGGCGATGCCGCGTTCGAGTTGGGCTTGCAAGGCTTCGCGCGCGGTCATGCGGCACCTGGGTGAGGCGAGGGGCGCAAGAGTATGGAAGCGCCGGCGCGATGGCGCCAGCGCGGGGATCAGGCGGCGTCGAGTTCGACGCGGGTCACCAGCATGCCGCGAGCCCGGAGCGAACCGTTCACGGCGTGCTTGAGTTGCGTACCGACGGCGCGACGGTCGGCCGCATGGCCCGTGGCGGTATCGCGCAGGGCGGCGACGACGTTGCTGCGGATCAGTTCGGGCGCCTCATCGATGACTTCGTCGGCGACTTCCGGTTCGAGCACCTGCCAATAGACCGTGCCGCCCTCGAAGCGAAGTACCTGGCCGCCGAGATCGATCTTGTGGAAGACGCGGTCGAACACGGGAAGCACGACGTGGGTACCGGCGGTGAGCAGCGCGGGCGAGCGACCGAAGCGGCGCACGCTGTAGACCTTGCCTTCCGGGATGCGACGGACCGATGCCGCCGCGAGAGCGAAGGCGACGAGGGTCGTGGCAATGAGGGCGGTGGTCAACATGGCTGCTATATCAATCGGTTATCGATCTTTCCTGTCGCATCGCACAGCGAGATGCCGCATCGCGATGATCGCTGGGGTGTTAATTCTAATTTAACGGAGGGGGTTAACGCTAGTTTTACCAATGCCCCTATTCAGTTAACGGACGGGTTGGTCAAAACTTAAGCAGCACAAGGCCGCTGGCGCAGGTTTGACCGGCCAGTAGCAAATGATAATAATTATCAATCAGTCCTTGTCGCCGGTCTCCGTCCATGAATCTCCTCGGCTGCGTGGCAGCTTTCGTCGCCATGGCCCTCGCCTACCTGGCCTCGCGGAACCAGCGGTTGTTGTCGCGGCCGTTGGGACGCCCTGCCCGTCTCGGCGCCAGCGTGTTCGCCTTCGCGGCGCTGGTCGCGTGGATTGCCGGGGAGACCTCCCTGCCGGGCATTTTTTCGGCGCTGACGGCACTGATGCTGGGCGCCGTCGCCCTGCCCTACATCACATGGCTGTTCCGCCCGGCCACTGAACGGAAGCCACGCTGATGCTCGCCAAGACCTTCGCCGGCATCCTGCTTGGCTTGCCGTTGTCCATGGCCCTGGTCGCGGTGGCGATCTGGATCTGGCCGCATTCGAGCGAGTCGGTGGTCATCCCGATGATGGTGATCTTCTTTCCGCTGTGGATCGGGATCATGGCCGCCACCTTCCTCTTCCGCAGCGGTGTCCGCGCCTGGGCGTGGCTGGCCATGGCCAACCTCGCCGCGTTCGCCGCGCTGTTCCTCGCCAAGCACACGATGCCGGGGCTGTAACCGATGAAAGCCTCCACGCTGCGTACCTTCACCACGGTCCATACCTGGACCGGCCTGCTTGCCGGCTTCGCCCTGTTCATCGCGTTCTATGCCGGCGCGCTGACCATGTTCCACGAAGAGATCGACGCATGGGCCGTGCCTCGGGCCGAGATGGCCCGTGCGGACACCATGGACCGCGCGCACGCCATGCTGGCGGATATCGTGGCGAAGCACCCCGCGGCGGCCGAACAGATCGGCGTGACGTATCCCGCCGATCATCCTTCGCACGAAGTGGCCGCGTACTGGATGGAGAAGAACGGCGAGTGGAAGACCCAGTCGCTGGGCGAGACCGCGCCACGCGATTCGGAAGACCACGAACACGGCCTCGCCGATTTCGTCTACGAACTGCATTACGACCTCGGCATTCCGGTCGTCGGCATCTATCTCATGGGCGTCGTCAGCGTGATCTATGGACTGGCGTTGCTGACGGGACTGCTCATCCACCTGCCGAACCTCGTGCGCGAACTGTTCGCGCTGCGTCCCGGGCACAACCTCAAGCGCCTGTGGCAGGACGCGCATAACGTCATCGGCATCCTCAGCCTTCCCTTCCACATCATCTTCGCGATCACGGGCGCCTTGCTCTGCCTCACCCTCGTGATGCTGGTCGCGTTCAACACGGCCATCTTCGACGGCAAGCTGATGCCCGCCTTCGAGCGCATGACGAGCGCCTTGCCGGCCACGCAGGACAAGGGCGGCATGGCGGTGATGCTGTCGCCCGCCGAACTCGGCGCGCGCGCGCGGCAGGCCGCGCTCGCCGCCGGCGCCGCGAACTTCGAACCGGATTACATGCGCTACGTGCACTACGGGCGGCAGGGCGCCGCGGCGGAAGTGCGCGGCACATCCAGGAAGACGCTCGGTGAATACGGGATGGTCTCGCTCGATGCCACGGACGGGCACGTGCTCGGCATGCAGCTGAGCGGCGCGCGCGATGCGAACCACGCCACGTACTCGGCGATCTTCGGCCTGCACTTCGGCAGCTTCGGCGGCCTCTCGCTGCGCTGGCTGTATTTCGTCCTCGGCCTCGCCGGCGCCTTCCTGTTCTATTCCGGCAATCTCCTGTACATCGAATCACGTCGCAAGCGGCGCCAGGCGAACCAGCCGTTGAAGGTACGCGCGATGGCCACGGCCACCGTCGGCGTCTGCATCGGTGCGTGCTTCGCGATCTCGACCACCTTCCTCGCGAACCTGTTGGGCCCGCTTTGGGGCGCCTCGCCTACGGCCATCGTCCAGCCCGTATGCTTCACGGCCTTCGCCGCGGCGATCCTCTGGACCTTCTGGCGCCTGCCCGCCAGGGCGGCGGTGGAGTTGCTCTGGGCCACCGCCTTCATCAGCGTGGCCGTCGGGGTGCTCGACGCGACGATCCATGGCGACCGCCTGCTCCGCACGCTCGGCGAAGGGCGCTTCGCGGTGCTCGGTGTCGACCTGGTCGCGATCGCGATGGGCGTGGGTTTCGCCTGGCTTGGCTTCGCCACGCGCCGTCGTGCCGTTGAAGGGGACCCATGCAGCGTGTGGTCGTCCCGGCGCGCAGGCAGCGAACGATCCGCCCGCGAACTGCAGGAAGCGTGAGCGAATTCGGCAATTCCATGTAACGCCCGTTACGTGGTTCCTGACGCGACAGCTATTTACTTCCGTGAACAGTTTGTCTGCGTTTGCTGCTGCGCCGCCACAATTTCTTGCGTACCACTCAAGCCGCTGACCTCGCACGTATTTTCAAAGTGCTTCGGCAAGTGGTATCTCGTCTTCGCGTAGATCCTACCGCGATGCAGCAAACGGTTGATTTCGCACGCTTTACAATCCTGTGTGAAAACGTTTACGTTCCGCGCCGTCAGGCCCCGGGAGGGCTGGTCAAGGGCGATAACCACGTGAGTGTGACGATCAAAGACGTTGCGAGAATGGCCAACGTATCGGTGGCTTCCGTCTCGCGCGCCCTCAACGGCCACGGCGGTGTGACGGCGGAAACCCAGAAGCGCATCCGCGAGGTCGCGGCCCGCCTTCGCTATGTGCCGCATAACGCCGCGCGCAGCCTCATCACCCGCCGCACGCAGACCATCGGCGCCCTGCTGCCCGACCTGCATGGCGCCTTCTTCTCCGAACTGATCCGCGGCATCGACCTCGCCGCCCGCGCGCGTGGGTTGTACATGCTGGTTTCCAGCTCGCATGGCGATGCCACGGAAGCGGCGATCGCCCTGCGCGCGATGCAGGGCCGGGTCGACGGCCTTCTGGTGATGTCGCCCCATGCCGACGAGGCCTTCCTCGACGAGAACCTGCCGATCGTGCTGCCGACCGTGCTGATCAACAGCCACGTGCGCTCCGATCGCCATGCTTCGCTCGATGTCGACGATTTCGGCGGCGCCCGCGCGATGACCGAGCACCTGCTGAGCCTTGGCCGCAAGCGCATCGTCTTCATCGCGGGTCCGCAGGTGAACCACGATGTGCAGGAGCGTGCCCGTGGTTATCGCGAGGCATTGGCGAAGGCTGGCCTCGGCGACCGCGCCGTCATCCTGCCGGGCGACTTCACCGAGGAGTCCGGCTATCACGCGGGCAAACAGGCGCTGGCGATGGTGCCGCGCCCCGACGCGATCTTCGCCGCCAACGACATGATGGCGATCGGCTGCCTTTCAGCGCTTTCCGAAGCGAAGCTGCGCACGCCGGACGACATCGCCGTGGTCGGCTACGACGACATTCCCATGGCGCGCTACGTGACGCCACCGCTTACCACCGTCCGCATACGCATCGCCGAGCTGGGCGAGGCGGCGCTGGAACGCCTCGTCAAGATGATCGAGGCACCCGAGGACGCCGCGCCCGAACCGCGCGTCGTCGTCGGCACCGAACTGGTCGTGCGCGCCTCGTGTGGCGGCAGCGACACGGTACGACGACGGGCCTGACGCCCCGTCGGAACGCACGGCTTGCCGGGCCGTGGATGGGACTCCCCAGGACGGCGTCAATCTCAGGACTTCGCTCGACGCGATACACGGGGGCATAACGCTCCAAGAGTGGCTCGACCACCGCGACACGACAGCCATGTCGACTCCGTGGATCACACACATAGAAAACATTTGGGAGAGGGGAACAATGAAAGCCTCGATGCAGTTGAAGAAGAAGATTCTCGCCGGCGTCATCACCGCGACCGTCGCCGCCGCCGTGGTGGCGCCCCCGGCATTCGCGCAGTCGGCCAACGCGACCCTTCGCGGCAAGGCCTCGCCGGGCGCGAACGTCACCGCGTTCAATCCGCAGACGGGCCTGACCCGCCACGCCAAGGCCGGCGCGGATGGCATGTACATCATCAATGGCCTGCCGCCGGCGACGTACAAGGTCGATGCGGGTCCGGGCACCGAACAGACGGTGACGGTGACCGTCGCGTCGACCGCGACGCTGAACCTCGCCGCCGCGGCTCCCGCCGCCGGCGACGTCACCGCCAATGCGGCGAACGCCGCGTCGCTGGAAGGCGTGACGGTGAGCGCGACGACGCTGACCGAGGTGAGGACACCCGAAGTCGCCAAGACGATCTCGTTGCGCCAGATCCAGACCATTCCGCAGGTATCGCGCAACTTCCTCGAGTTCGCCGACACGGTCCCCGGCATGGTGTTCAGCGTCGACGCGCAAGGCCATACCTCGTTGCGCGGCGGCGCGCAGAACAACAGTTCCGTCAACGTCTTCATCGACGGCGTGGGCCAGAAGAGCTACGTGAAGGAGGGCGGCGTCGCCGGCCAGGTCAACAGCCAGGGCAACCCGTTCCCGCAGCTGGCCATCGGTGAGTACAAGGTCATCACCAGCAACTACAAGGCCGAGTACGACCAGGTCTCGTCGGCGGCGATCACGGCGGAGACGAAGTCGGGCACGAACGAATTCCATGGCGAGGTGTTCGACACCTATACCTCGGACAAGTACCGCAGCCGCACCCCTGCCGAGGAAGACGGCGACAAGGCGCGCTCGTTCGAGAAGGAATACGGTTTCGCGCTCGGCGGTCCGATCATCAAGGACAAGATGCACTTCTTCGTGACCTTCGAGCAGAAGAAGTTCGACACGCCGATCACCGTCACGCCGGGTTCCGATGTGCCCGCTTCCGCTGTCGGCCTGCTTCCGGCGGCCGCCCAGGCCGCGCTGGGTCCCGCCAACCTGCCGTTCGACGAAAAGCTGTATTTCGGCAAGATCGACTGGGAACTGACCGATCGCGACCGCATCGAGATCAGCACCCAGGTGCGCCGCGAGACCCAGGCCGACAACATCGGCGCGGGTCAGTCGCGCGAGCAGTCCATCACCACCGAGAACCACGACACCCGCGGCACCTTCCGCTGGCAGCACAGCGGCGACTGGTTCTTCAACGAGTTCAAGGCTTCGTACGAGAACTCGTCGAACGATCCCCTGCCGCTGAACTACGGCAACGGTTACAACTACACCTGGCGCCCGAACAACGACGCGGCCATCATCGGCATCGGCTCGGCATCGGCACTGGCCACCCAGATCAAGGGCCAGGAAGGTCCGATGATCTCGAACGACTTCACCTTCAACGACCTCACCTGGCATGGCGACCACGTCGTCAAGGTGGGATACAAGTACAAGGAGGTCACGCTGCACGCGCAGGATGCGCAGAACACCAATCCGCAGTTCTTCTACAACGTCGATGAAAACGGCACGAACGCACTGCCGTACCGGGCGCAGTTCTCCAACCCGGTGCCCGGCCTGAATTCGATCGCCGAGACCAACAGCAAGCAGTACGGCGCGTACATCCAGGACGACTGGTCGATCAACGACCACCTCATCCTGAACCTCGGCGTGCGCTGGGACAAGGAAAAGACCCCGTCCTACCTCGACTACGTCACGCCGCAGAACGTGATCGACGGCTTCAACTCGCTGGATCCGAACGCCCAGGACCAGTTCCCGGGCCAGACCTATGCACAGACGCTGGCCAAGGGTGGCATCAACTACCAGGACTACATCGGCAACGGCCACAACCGCCACGCGCAGAACCAGTGGGCGCCGCGACTGGGCTTCTCCTACGACCTGTTCGCCGACGAAGAGCACGTGATCCACGGCGGCGCGGGCCGCTCGTACGACCGCAACCTCTACGACTACCTGCAGCTGGAACAGACCAAGTCGGCCCTGCCGTACCAGGAGATCTTCTTCAACATTCCCGGCCGCAGCTGCAACGTCGGTCCGAACACGAACTGCGTGAACTGGGATCCGTCCTACCTCAACGGCCTCGAGAACCTGCAGGCGCTGGTCGCCGGCTCGAACAAGGGCCAGGAGGTCGACATGATGAACAACGACCTGAAGGCTCCGTATTCGGATCAGTTCAGCATCGGCATGTCGAACAAGATCGGCGACTGGAACACGGATGCGACGATCACGCGCGTGCTTTCCTATGACGGCTTCGCCTTCACGCTAGGCAACCGCTATCCGGACGGCTCGTTCTTCCAGAACGGTAGCCAGCCCTGGAACAACGGCGTGCCCGGCTTCGGTTCGATGATCATCGGTAACAACGGCATCCGCACGCGCACGACCCAGGTGCTGCTGTCGGCCGACAAGCCGTACACCCGCGAGTCGGGCTGGAGCGCGAACTTCGCATACACCTATACGCGCGCAAAGCAGAACCGCGACATCAAGGAACACTACTCGTTCGACGAGGCCACCATCCAGGATTATCCGTTCGTCACCTCGAACGCGGCGTCGAAGCATCGTTTCGTGGCGACCGGTTCGCTGGATGGCCCGTGGGGCCTCACCTTCTCGGCGAAGCTGACCCTTGCGACGCCGCTGCCCTGGAACGGTACGTATGGCTACGGTGGGGGATACCTTTTCCCGACTGGCGAGGCAAACCGTCCGGGCGCCTTTACTCCTCCGGGTTCGAAGTTCCTCGTCGGCGGAAAGATCTGGGGTTATCGCGACATCGACTTCCAGGCCACGAAGGACTTCGTGCTCAACGAAAACGATCAGACGAAGTTCTATATCCGTTTCGACATCCTGAACGTCTTCAACTGGAAGAACCTGGTCGACTACAACACGAACTTCGGGACTATCAACGCTCCGACGGGTACGCCGGTCGTGTTCAACAAGAAGGGCAACATCCAGTTCGTGCCGCGTACCGCCCGCTTCACGGCTGGCTTCAAGTTCTAAGCGCTCCAGCGGCGCATCCGGCACGCATGGCCGGGTGCGCCGTATTTGGCGCCCGCGCGTCTCCCCGCGGGCGCATTTCTTAGCCCCTGCACCAGCGGTCCAGCGATGAACAACGGCATCACCCATATCGTCGTCGTCGGTGGAGGCACCGCCGGATGGATGGCGGCATCCGCACTGGCGCGCGTGCTCGGCCGGAAGGTGACCGTTCGGCTCGTCGAGTCCGACGAGATCGGAATCGTCGGTGTCGGTGAAGCCACCGTTCCGCACATCAAGCTCTTCAACAACCTGCTGGGACTGAACGAAGCCCATTTCGTCGCCCGCACGCAGGGTACGTTCAAGCTCGGCATCCAGTTCCGCGACTGGGGCAGGCTGGGCGACTCCTATATTCACGGTTTCGGCGTGATGGGCCACGACATCGGCCTGACGCCATTCCATCAGTTCTGGCTCAAGGGCCGGCAGGCAGGCTCCGCCGCCGACCTCGGCGACTACTCCGTCAACACCGTCGCCGCCGTCCGCGGCAAGTTCATGCCCGCGCCGGTCGACGTGCCCGCGAGCAATCCCCTCGGTGGCATCGCTTACGCGTATCACTTCGACGCGTCGCTCTATGCCCGTTACCTGCGCGAATACGCGGAAGCGCGTGGAGTCCGGCGCAGCGAAGGCAAGGTCCGGGACGTCGAGTTGCATCCGGAGTCGGGCCATGTCGCCGCGGTGCTGCTCGCCAGTGGCGAGCGTATCGAGGGCGACCTCTTCATCGACTGCTCGGGATTTCGTGGCCTGCTCATCGAAGGCGCCTTGGAATCCGGCTACGAGGACTGGAGCCACTGGCTTCCCTGCGACCGCGCACTGGCCGTACCGTGCGCGCGCGTGGAAGAACCGACGCCGTATACGCGCTCCACCGCGCGCGAAGCGGGTTGGCAATGGCGCATTCCGCTGCAACATCGCACCGGCAACGGCTACGTGTATTCGAGCCGCCACATCGGTGATGACGAGGCCGCCGCGAAGCTCCTGGCGAACCTCGATGGCGAAGCCCTGGCGGAACCTCGTCCGCTGCGCTTCGTCACCGGCATCCGGAAGAAAGCATGGAACCGGAATGTGGTTTCGCTCGGTCTCGCCAGCGGTTTCATGGAGCCGCTGGAATCGACCAGCATCCATATGATCCAGGCGGGAATTTCGAAGTTGCTTCAGCTGTTCCCATCCGATGGCGTGATGGACCCCGTGCTGGTCGACCGCTACAACGCGCAAACCCGCTTCGAGGCGGAGCGCATCCGCGACTTCCTGATCCTGCATTACAAGGCCACCGCCCGCGACGACTCACCTTTCTGGAACGATTGCAGGAACATGTCGATTCCTGCTTCGTTGCAGGAGAACATCGACCTGTTTCGCCACAGCGGCCGCTTCTTCCGTACCGCGGAGGAGATGTTCGCCGTGGTCAGCTGGATCCAGGTGATGATCGGCCAGGGCATCATGCCGAGGGGTTACGATCCGTTGGTCGATCAGATGCCCGATGAGGATATTCCGAGGTTTCTCGCCAGCATCCGCGACGTCGTTTCGAAGAACGTCGACCTGATGCCCACCCACCAGCAGTTCATCGACCGCGAATGCCGCGCACCGCAGGTGGTGTCATGACATGCGCGATTGCCAGGGGACCAGCCGGTACGTATGGTTCCCGTTCGACCAAGGCCCTGCGGGGCCTTTCTCCGACCCTCTGGCGTAAACGTTTACACAGCTAGGACCCGCGTCATGCAAGCCAAAACGACAAAGCGTCTCTCGTTCTTCCTCGCCCTCGGTGTCCTCCTCGCCTTCGCCTCGCCGTTGGCCATGGCGGAAAAAGAGACACCCAGGCCGACACACGCCCAAGCGGTGGCGATCAAGGACATCCACCCCGTTCCACCGATGATCGTGGATCTGGAGAAGCGCACGTTCCAGTGGTTCTGGGACAGCGCCAACCCGTCCAACGGCCTCATTCCCGACCACTACCCGACCAACTCCTTCGCCTCGATCACCTCGGTGGGCTTCGGCCTTACCGCCTACGGCGTCGGCGTGGAGCGCGGCTATATCACGCGCGAGCAGGCGGTCGACCGCACGCTGGTCACATTGCGCTTCTTCCACGACGCGCCGCAGAACGATTCCGAAGACGATGCCACCGGCTACCACGGTTTCTTCTATCACTTCCTCGACATGGAAACCGGCAAGCGCCACGATCGCCGGGTGGAGGCGTCCACCGTCGACACGGCGCTGTTGCTTGGTGGCGTGCTGTTCGCGCAGAGCTACTACGACCGCGACGATGCGAAGGAAAAGGAAATCCGCAGCCTCGCCGACGACATCTATCGCCGCGTGGAATGGACCTGGGCGCAGAACCACAAACCGCTGATCAGCATGGGCTGGACGCCGGGCGGCAAGCACATCCCGCACGACTGGACCGGTTACAACGAAGGCATGCTCGTGTACATCCTGGCGCTCGGCTCACCCACCCATCCCGTGGGCGAGGATGCATGGGCCGCCTGGACGAAGACCTACGACAAGACCTGGGGCGAATTCCACGGCCAGACCTTCCTCAATTTCGCTCCGCTGTTCGGACACCAGTTCAGCCACACCTGGGTGGACTTCCGCGGCATCCGCGACGCCTGGAGCCGCGCACACAATATCGACTATTTCGAGAACAGCCGCCGAGCCACGTATTCGCAGCAGGCCTACGCCATAGCCAATCCCGGTGGCTGGACCGGCTACGGCAAGAACATATGGGGCCTCACCGCCAGCAACGGTCCGGGCGGCATGATCGTGAAGCAGGGTGACAAGGAGCGCACCTTCGCCGGCTATACCGCGCGCGGTGCCGGCCTCGACTACATCTCCGACGACGGCACCATCGTGCCGACGGCCGCGGGCGGTTCCATCGCCTTCGCGCCGGAGATCGTGATCCCCGCGCTGGAGGAAATGAAGAAGAAATATGGCCAGTACATCTATACGAAATACGGTTTCGTCGACGCCTTCAACCTCAGCTTCCATACGCAGACCGACTTGCGCACGGGCAGGCTGATACCGGGCTTCGGCTGGGCCGATACGGTGCATCTCGGGCTCGACCAGGGACCGATCGTGCTGATGATCGAGAACTACCGTAGCGAGTTCGTCTGGAACGTGATGAAGAAGAACCCGTACATCCGCAAGGGGCTCGAGCGCGCCGGCTTCACCGGTGGCTGGCTCGATGCCGATACGGAAGCCAACCTATGGTGAAGCGCGTGGCGCGCGTCCTGCGCGTGACCCTGGCATTGGCGCTCGCCGGTGCCGGTGTCGCCGGTTGCGCGAAACAGGAACAAGGCACGCGTACGTTGCAGTTCTGGACGATCGGCCGCGAAGGCGAGGCCGTGGCGAAGCTGCTGCCCGAGTTCGAGGCCGAACACCCGGGGTTGCATGTGGAAATACAGCAGCTCCCGCTCACGGCCGCGCATCAGAAGCTGCTTACCGCGTACGCGGGCGACTCGACGCCGGACATCACGCAGCTGGGTAACACGTGGATTCCCGAGATGGTGGCGCTCGGCGCGCTCGAACCACTCGATGCGCGTGTCGCCGGTTCGAAGATCGTCGCCCGCGACGATTACTTTCCCGCGATCTGGTCCACCAATGTCATCGACGGCACGCTCTATGGCGTGCCCTGGTACGTGGATACCCGCCTGCTTTTCTACCGCAAGGACCTGCTCGCCAAGGTGGGTTACGACCACCCGCCACGCGACTGGAACGAATGGCAGGCGATGATGGCCCGGCTGGCCCAGCCTCGTGGCAAGGTCTATGGCGTGCTGTTGCCCACCAACGAGTTCGAACAACTGCTGGCGCTGGCCTTGCAGCAGGACGATCCGCTGTTGCGCGACGACGGGCGCTACGGCAACTTCCGCAGCCCGGGGTTCAAGAAGGCGCTGGCCTTCTACGTCTCGATGTTCAAGGACCAGCAGGCGCCGATGATGACCAATGTCGGCATCGGCAATCCCTGGGCCGCGTTCGGCCAGGGCTTCTATGCATTCTATCTTTCCGGCCCCTGGAACATCGGCGAGTTCCGCAAGCGCCTGCCGCCCGCGCAACAGGCCGACTGGGGAACCGTGGCGCTGCCAGGCCCGAACGGGCCGGGCGCATCGAACGCGGGCGGCTCCAGCCTGGTGATCTACCGTGCATCGAAGCACAAGGACGATGCCTGGGCGCTCATCGAGTTCCTGTCCCGTCCGGCGATCCAGGCGCGGTTCTATGAAATCCTGGGCGACATGCCGCCACGTCGTTCCTCGTGGCAGGCGCCGGCCCTGAAGGACGACGACAAGGCCACGGCGTTCCGCGATCAACTGGAACGCGTGAAACCCACGCCGCCCGTCGCCGAATGGGAGCGCATCGTCACCGAGATGCAGCTGGTCGCCGCGCAGGCCGCGCACGGCGATCTCACGATCGACCAGGCCGCCGAGGAAATCGACCGGCGCGCCGACCGTCTCCTGGAAAAACGCCGCTGGATGCTGGACCACGGCCACAAGGCAACACCATGAATACCACCCGCGCCGCCTGGCTCTTCGTCACCCCAGCTCTGATCATCCTCGGGCTGTTCTTCCTGTTGCCGGTGGTCGCGGCATTGTTCCTGTCCGTCACCGATTACGATCTCTATGCGCTGGCGGATATCCGCAACCTGCGTTTCGTCGCCCTGCAGAACTACTGGTCGCTGCTGCAGCGTCCGCTGTTCTGGTCGGCGTTGGGCCATACCGTGTATTTCGTGGTGGTGGGCGTGCCGTTGTCGCTGATCGCCTCGCTGGGCGCGGCGATGCTCCTCAACTCACCCATGGCCCGCTTCAAGCCGTTCTTCCGCACTGCGCTGTTCGCACCCGTGGTCACGACGGTGGTGGCCGTCGCGGTGATCTGGCGCTACCTGTTCAACACCAAGTACGGCCTGATCAACTACGTGCTCGACTCCATCGGCATGCCCACCGTGGACTGGCTCGGCGACCCGCACTGGGCGATGCCCACAATCATCCTCTTCGCCGTGTGGAAGAACTTCGGCTACAACATGATCATCTTCATGGCTGGCTTGCAGGCGATTCCCGGTGACTTGTACGAAGCCGCACGCATCGACGGCGCCTCGGCCATCGCGCAGTTCCGCCACATCACGCTGCCGATGCTGAAGCCCACGATGGTGATGGTCGGCATCCTCACCGTCTCGGGTTACTTCCAGTTGTTCGCCGAACCCTACGTGATGACCGAAGGCGGACCGCTGCAAAGCACGACCTCGGTGCTGTACCTGATGTACGAGGAAGGCTTCAAGTGGTGGAACCTCGGCTCGGCTTCGGCGGTGGCCTTCATCCTGTTCGTGATCATGTTCGTGGTCACCGCCGCGATGCTTCGCCTGTCGAAGCAGGGAGAAGCGGCATGAGCCCGCGCATGGCGAAAGCCCTCATCAACGGCCTGCTGATCGGCGGCGCCGCGATCGCCATCGCGCCATTGCTGTACATGGTCTCGGTGTCGTTCATGCCCCAGGGACAGGCCAGCTCGCTGCCTCCACCCGTGCTGCCCACGCACGCCACGCTGGACAACTACCGGCAGCTCTTCCTCAACGCCGGCATGGGCCGTTACCTGTTCAACAGCTTGCTGATCTCGACGGCCATCACCGTCATCTCGCTGGCTTTCAACCTGATGGCCGGCTACGCCTTCGCCAAGCTGGAGTTCAAGGGGCGCCAGCGCCTCTTCCAGGTGTTGCTCGGTGCGTTGGTGATTCCGGCGCAGGTGGCGATGCTGCCTCTGTTCCTGCTGCTGAAGTACATGGGCCTGGTGAATACCTATGGCGCGGTGATCGTCCCCGCGCTGGCGACGATCTTCGGCATCTTCCTCGTCCGCCAGTATGCCAGCGGCTTTCCGGACGACCTGATGGAAGCCGCGCGCATCGACGGGGCGGGCGAGTTCCGCATCTTCGCCACGATCGTGATGCCGCTGCTCAAGCCGATCATGGTCACGCTCGCGATCTTCACCTTCCTCGCTGCGTGGAACGACTTCATGTGGCCGTTGATCGCCCTGACCGGACAAGAGCACTACACGCTTCCCATCGCACTGGCGTCGCTGTCGCGCGAGCACGTGCAGGATAGCGAGTTGATGATGGCCGGTTCGGTCGTGACCATCCTGCCGGTGCTGGTGCTGTTCCTCGCCTTGCAGCGCTACTACCTGGAAGGCCTGCTGCTGGGCAGCGTCAAGGGTTGAGCATGGCGCAGAACCATACCGAAGGAACCGCACTGGTGAAAGTCTCACCTGGAGGAACCCCACGTGCAGGAGCCTCACTTATAGGAGCCTCACTTGTGGGAGCCGCTTCAGCGGCGATCCCGCGGCAGCGGGCCAGTATGAGACGAGCACCCATCGCCGCTGAAGCGGCTCCCACAAGAGCGGCGGCGGCTTCGAAGGGTTCCAAGGGACTGCGCAGGACATTGTTCGCGCTATTCATCGCGGGCGCCATTGCCGCTTCCGCGACAGCGGCGACATCCTCGACAGCTCTGGCGGCTCCGGCATCGCCATCCCCCAAGGCGCTCGATAATTTCGATACGACCAGCGGCTGGACGGCGACACACACCGACGACGTCTCCGCCGCGCTTCGTGCCATTCCCGGGAAGACCGGGCAGGCGATCTGCCTCGACTACGATTTCAACGGCGTATCCGGCGCGGCCTCCATCCGCAAGACGCTGCCGATCGATTTTCCCGACGGTTTCGCGCTGAGCTTCGATGTGCGCGGAAACATGCCGCCGAACACCTTGCAGTTCAAACTGATCGACGACAGCGGCGACAACGTGTGGTGGTTCCAGAAACCGTCCTTCGTTCCACGCGATGCATGGCAGACGATCGAAGCCACGAGCCGCCAGGTGGAGTTCGCCTGGGGTCCGCTGAAGGACCGCACGCTCCGACATACACGCGACGTGGAATTCGTGATCTACGCCGAGGCCCAACCCAACGCCAACGCCAACAAGTCTCCAGCCGGCAGCATCCCTGTGGGAGCCGCTTCAGCGGCGATCCCGTGGCAGCAGGCCAGTCTGGCTCAAGCACCCATCGCCGCTGAAGCGGCTCCCACAACGGGTCCCATGGCACCTGGCGCGAACAAGGGTGAGGTCTGCTTCGATAACCTTCGCCTCGTCGCACGCAAACCCGAAGCCGTACCCGCTCCACCACCCACGCCCAATGCCATCTTCGAATCGCGTGCGAAGCAGGTACGCCGCGGCCTCTACCCACGCGGGTTCTCCGGCGAGCAATCCTATTGGACGATCGTCGGCGTCGACGGTGGCAGCCGTGACTCGGCCCTGATCTCCGAAGACGGCGCCGTCGAAGTCGTGCGCGGCGGCTTCTCGATCGAGCCGTTCCTGATCGACGGGCGCAAGCTCATCACCTGGGCCGATGTGACGACGAGCCAGTCGCTGCGCGACGGCTATCTTCCCCTTCCTTCCGTTCGTTGGCAGGCGGGCGAGCTCGCGCTCACGACCACCGCCTTTGCGCAGGGCCCGGCGGGCGCGTCGCAGCTGGTGCTGGGCTACCGGATGGAGAACAACGGCGACAAGGCCCGCGACGTGACGCTGGCACTGGCCGCGCGGCCTTTCCAGGTGAATCCCCCTACGCAGTTCCTCAACGCGCCCGGTGGCGTCAGCCGTATCGACGATCTCGCCTGGGATGGCAAGGCGCTTACCGTCAACGGCAGGCGCAAGGTGATCCCCTTGCAGACGACGACCGGTTTCGTCGCCAGCACGAATGAACCGGCGACCTTGAGCGAACGCCTGGATGCGGGCGAACGGCCCTCGACGAAGACGCTGCATGACGACGGCGGCTTCGCCCAGGGCGCATTGCTATATGACCTGCGCGTGCCCGCGCATGGCCACGTGGACCTCGGCGTCGTCGTTCCGGTGAAGCCAGGCGACGATGTCGCGATGCCGAACGACGCCGGGCGCTGGCTCGCCGATCATGCCGATGCGGTCGCGGCTTCGTGGCGCGACAAACTGGATCGTGTGACGGTGACCGTACCCGACGTGGCGCGGCCGGTCGTCGACACGATGAAGAGCGGTATCGCGCAAATCTTGATTTCCCGCGACGGTCCCGCCTTGCAGCCCGGCACCCGTTCGTATTCGCGAACATGGGTCCGCGATGGCGCGATGATGCTCGAAGGCCTGTTGCGTACGGGCCATGAAGACGTCGCCTCTGAATTCATCCGCTGGTACGCGCCACATCAGTTCTCCAACGGCAAGGTTCCGTGTTGCGTCGACGCGCGCGGTTCCGATCCCGTTCCCGAGAACGATAGCCACGGCGAACTGATCTTCAGCGTGGCGGAGCTCTGGCGTTATACGCACGATCGCGCGACGGTGGAGGCGCTGTATCCGCACGTACGCAAGGCCGTCGCCTATATGGACGGATTGCGCATGAGCGAACGCGTGCCGTCACGACGGGATGGACCGGATCGGGCTCTTTACGGACTGATGCCCGCATCGATCAGTCACGAGGGCTATTCGACCAAGCCGATGCATTCGTACTGGGACGATTTCTGGGCGTTGAAGGGTTACGACGATGCCGTTGAACTCGCACAGGCACTTCGCCAGCCGGATGACGCGAAGCGCTTCATCGCGTCGCGCGATCAGTTCCGCGATGACCTGCATGCTTCCATCGCCGCGGCGGTGAAAGCCAAGGGCATCGATTTCATCCCCGGTTCGGCCGAACTGGGCGATTTCGACGCGACCTCGACCACCATCGCGCTATCGCCGGGAGGCGAGCAGTCGCGACTGCCGAAGGCCTTGCTCGACAACACCTTCGAGACATACTGGCGTGGCTTCGTCGCCCGTCGCGATGGAAAGACCGCGTGGAAAGACTACACGCCGTACGAACTGCGCACGATCGCCAGCTTCATCCGGCTCGGTTGGCGCGACCGGCTCGATGAACTCGTAGCGTTCTTCTTCGCCGACCGTCGTCCCGCCGCGTGGAACCAATGGGCCGAAGTGGTGGGCCGCGATCCGCGTGAACCGCGTTTCGTGGGCGACATGCCGCATGCGTGGATCGCCTCGGACTACGTGCGCTCGGCACTGGACATGTTCGCCTACGACCGCGAGTCCGATGGTGCCCTGGTGATCGCCGCCGGCGTGCAACCAGGATGGCTGGAAGGCGAGGGCATAGCGATCCGCGACCTGCGCACGCCTTACGGGCGGTTCGGTTACACGTTGAAGGCGAAGGGTGGGGAGGCGGTGCTGGAGATCACGCAGCCGGTGCACGTGCCGGGCGGGATCGTTCTTTCGCTGCCATCGGGCGAGGTGAAGGTTCCGGCCGGGGCGAAGCGTTTGCCGGCCACGCTATAGGTTCCGGACCTTCGGTTCTGAGGCCTGGGTACTTTGCAGGTCAGCCGCTTCAGGCCGGGGAGTCACCGAACTCTTGTGGGAGCCGCTTCAGCGGCGATGGGTGCTTGCCGTAACCTGGCCCGCTGCCGCGGGATCGCCGACAAGGTCGGCTCCCACCAGGTAGCGCGCGGACAGTCCGGAGACAAGGTCGCTCGATGGCAAGCCGCTCGGTGGCAGACCGTCTGGTGGGAGCCGACCCTGTCGGCGATTCCCTAGTGCGTCGCCACCCGAGTGCGCAAAAGCGCATCCACCGCCTGCTGCCACTCGGCCGAACCCGGCGACGCCTGTGGGGCTTCCTGTCCAAGCTTCGTATTCACGGCCCGGTTCCACTCGTCGGAACCCGGCGTGGGCCCATGTCCGTCGTCACTGACCGCCAACGTCTTGTCGACCCAGGCCAGCCATTCAGGCGAGCCGAGCGCCGGGTTTGCCGGCGCCGTCTTGCCCGGAGCCGGTGACGCGGCCGTCGCGGCCGCCGTGGGCGACGCCTCGGGTGCGGCGGGTTCGGAATGGGAGCACGCCGCGATGATGAACGCGGCCGTGAGCGGTACGACGGTGAGCAAGAAGCGCATGTGCAGTGAAATCCTCGCGATGCGTATGGGTGCGATCCTACGAACCCTTTCCCTTCCGGCGCCTAAACGCCTCGGGGAACTTATTGAATCCGTTCAGCTTCGCGCTGCGACTTCATCGATGTGCCGGAGCAGGTCGGCCGGGTCCTCGAACACACGGTAGGCACCCGCCCGTTCGAGTTCGTTCTCGCCATAGCCTCCGGACAGCAGGCCGATTCCCAGAGCCCTGGCCCGCTGGGCGGCGAGCATATCCCAGATCGCATCGCCGATGACCATCGCATCGCGGATGTCGGTCCCCAGCCGCTGGGCAGCGGTGACGAAGAGATCCGGGTCGGGCTTCGCGTGGCGGACCTGGTCGCGGGTCACCACCGGCACCTTGTCCGGATCGACGCCGAGGGCCGCGATATTGTGCGCCGCCGTTTCCATGCGCCCGCTGGTGGCGATGGCCCAGGGAATTTTCGCGTCCGTGAGCCATTTCAGCAGTTCGACCGCGCCGGGCAGCGGTTTCACCGCGCCGGCCTCGGCCAACCTCCCATAGGCTGCGGCATGGTTGCGGCGCAGGCGGTCGATCCGGTCCGGCGTGATCTCGGTCTGCGTCTCGCGCAGCAGGATGTCGGTGAACAAGCCGCCGCTCATCCCGATCTTGCGGTGGATCCGCCACACGGAGAGGTCGATGCCCTCCATGTCGAGCGATTCCTTCCATGCGAGGACGTGCTGGTAGACGCTGTCGACGAGGGTCCCGTCGAGATCGAAGAGGAAGGCATGCTTTTGTCTGGACATGCCCGGCAGGGTACGGCGGCAAGGGCGAACCTGACAACCGCCGCCGTCCCGTTACAGGGTTCTCGTCAGAACTTTCCCGCGCGGAAGTCGGCGATCGCCTCATGGATCTGGGCCGGCGTGTTCATGACGAACGGGCCGTAACGCGCCACCGGCTCGGCGAGCGGGCGGCCCGCGACGAACAGGATACGGGCGTGTCCTTCCGCGGCGAAGCTGACCTTGTCACCTTTCGATAGCACGGCCAACTCGCTGCGCGCCAATGTCTCACCGGCCACGGTCGCCGCCGTGCCGTCGAAGACGTAGGCGAACGCGCTATGGCCTTCCGGCAGGTCGAGTTCCAGGCGGGCACCCGCATCCAGTGCGATGTCGAGATAGATCGGATCGGTACTGATGCCGGAGACCGGCCCCTTCTCGCCAGCGATTTCGCCCGCGACGACACGTACGGTCACGCCTTCGGCGGGCCGTACGACAGGGATCTCGGTGGGGGCGATGTCCTGGTAACGCGGCGCCACCATCTTGTCGGCGGCGGGCAGGTTCACCCACAGCTGGAAGCCCCACATCAGGCCTTCTTCCTGTTGCGGCATTTCAGAATGCAGGATGCCGCGCCCGGCCGTCATCCACTGGACGCTGCCGGGACCGAGGTCGCCACGGTTGCCGTGGTTGTCGCCGTGCCGCATGCGGCCGGCGAGCATGTAGGTCACCGTTTCGAAGCCGCGATGGGGATGCTCGGGGAAACCTTCGATGTAGTCACCGGGCTGGTCCGAACGGAATTCGTCGAGCAGCAGGAACGGGTCCAGCATGTCGAGGGCGGGCTGGCCGATGATGCGCTTGAGCTTCACGCCCGCGCCGTCGGCGGTATCCATGCCGCTGACGCGGCGGGTGATGTGGCGATGGGTCATGGCTGGCTCCTTGGTTGCCGCCAAGATGCCGGTTGTGGCGCACGCCGCCAAGGCGCGTGGCGTGAACGATGCGTTTCGCGAAGCGGGGGTGTCAGTGCACCCAGTGGCCCGATCGCTGCCGGGGCGGGCCGTCCTCGCCTTCCACGCGCGGGCGGGTGAGCGCCTGGAGCTCGGCCTCCGTCGGTGGACTTTCACGCCAGTAATCGCCCACGGCGTTGAGCACCTCCGGCAGCTGGCCCAGGCATTCGTCGTATTCGTCGTCGGTGAGCTTTTCGAATTCGGCGTCGGCCTGGAGCACGCCTTCGTCCACCGCCAGCGCCATGATGGGGCCGAGCAGTTGCATCAGCGTGGGGTCCTCCGCGAGCCGCGTTTCCCACAGCTGGGCGCGCATGTCGATGCCGCGGCTGAAACCTTCGCACCAGCCGGCCGCCGAAAGCAGCGGTCCTTCCTCGGTGTCGATCTCGCCGAGGATGGGCTCGTAGGCATCCACGTCGAGTTCCGCGCTGATCGAGTCGTTGAGCTTGGCGAGCAACTCCAGCACCCGGTTGCCTTCGCTTTCGTCCTCGAACGCGTCGTGCAGGACCTCGTGCAGCCATTCCTCGGGCTTGACTTCGAGGGGGCCGATCGCCACGGCCGAGAGCAGGCCATGCACGCCATCGAGCATGAGGTCGCCGTCGCTACCGTGCGCGCGCAGGTAGGTATCGAGTTCTTCGAGCTCCCGGTCGTCGAGGGAACTCGGCCATTCGGACTTCGGTGTATTCAAAGGTTCAACTCCAACGCGACGGGCGCGTGGTCGGACGGCTGCTCCCACTTACGCGGCGCCTTGTCGATGATCGACGAGGTCGCGACGGATTTGAGCGCATCGCTGATCAAGATGAGGTCGATCCGCAGTCCCATGTTGCGGCGGAACGCGGCCTGGCGGTAGTCCCACCAGCTGAAGATGCCGGCATCTTCGGTGAAAAGCCGGAAACTGTCATGAAGACCCACGTCGAGCAGGGCCTGCAAGGCCGCGCGCTCGGGCGGGGAACAGAAGATGTCCTCGCCCCAGGCGACCGGATCGTAGACGTCGCGGTCGTCGCGGCAGATGTTGAAGTCGCCGAGCACCACGAGTTTCGGATGCCGGGCGATCTCGGTTTCGAGGAAATCGCGCACGCGCGCCAGCCAGTGCAGCTTGTAGGTGTACTTTTCGTCGCCGAGCGCCTTGCCGTTGACGACGTAGAGGTTCACCACGCGAACGTCGCCCACCGTCGCCGCGATGATGCGCCGCTGCGGGTCGTCGAGGCCGGCGATGTCGGTCACGACATCGCCGATGTCGTCCTTGGCGAGGATGGCGACGCCGTTATAGGTCTTCTGCCCGGAAAACACGGCGCGATAACCCATGGCCGCGACCTCGTCGACGGGAAACTTGTCGTCGGTGACCTTGGTTTCCTGCAACGCGACGATGTCGGGCTGCGCCTCGGCCAGCCATTGCTGGAGATGGGGCAGGCGGACCTTGAGTGAGTTGACGTTCCATGACGCGATCTTCATGGCGCCATTGTAAAGGAAAGCCGCGGGGGGGCGGGGGGGCCCCCGGGGCCGGGAGGGGGGGGGCCCGCCCGGGGGGTTTAGGAAACCCGGCGGGGGGGGGGGGGGGGGCGCCGCGGGCCGGGGGGGGGGGACCCCCCGCCCCCCGGGGGCGCCCCCCC